>JBIISV010000089.1:0-7782 GCA_044340835.1 Polynucleobacter sp. | reverse complement strand
TCTTCCCATTTGTACTTCTCAATACCAGCAACATCAATCTCATTATCAAAGTGGCCAATATTACAAACGATGGCTTGATTTTTCATCTTGATCATATGGTCATGTGTGATCACATGGTAGTTTCCAGTTGCTGAAACAAAGATATCCGCCTTATCTGCAGCGTAGTCCATGGTGACAACCCGGTAACCTTCCATAGCAGCTTGCAAGGCACAGATAGGATCTACTTCAGTAACCCAAACCTGGGCTGATAAAGCACGTAGTGCCTGTGCAGAGCCCTTACCCACATCTCCGTAACCGCAAACCACGGCAACCTTACCTGCAACCATGACATCCGTAGCGCGCTTAATCGCATCAACTAAAGACTCACGGCAACCGTAGAGGTTGTCAAATTTACTCTTAGTAACAGAATCATTCACGTTAATAGCTGGGAACTTCAAGTCGCCCTTAGCAAACATCTGATAGAGGCGATGCACACCAGTAGTAGTTTCCTCTGTAACGCCTTTAACTTTTTCTAAACGGGTGGAATACCAAGTTGGATCTTGCAGCAATTTCTTCTTAATGGCTGCAAACAAAATCGTTTCTTCTTCGCTAGTTGGATTATTCAAGCAAGCCTGATCTTTTTCGGCACGTGCGCCGAGATGTAATAGCAAAGTAGCATCGCCACCGTCATCCAAAATCATATTGGTAAAGCCGCCATCAGCCCATTCAAAAATACGGTGGGTGTAATCCCAGTATTGCTCAAGCGTTTCACCTTTGATCGCAAACACGGGTGTACCGTTAGCGGCGATCGCTGCAGCAGCATGATCTTGAGTAGAGAAAATATTGCATGATGCCCACTGCACTTCGGCGCCGAGAGCTTCTAGCGTCTCGATCAATACCGCAGTTTGAATAGTCATATGCAATGAACCCGTGATGCGTGCACCACGCAATGGCTGCTGTGCTGCAAACTCATCACGAATCGCAATGAGGCCAGGCATTTCAGTTTCAGCAATGGCGATTTCTTTGCGGCCAAAGTCTGCCAAAGAAATATCGGCAATAGCGCAACGGGTTGCTACAAAGTGGTTTAAATCAGTAACAGTACTCATGAATGCTCCAGCTAAATACGATCCAATGCTGGAGTAGAAACTCGCTAGCCATTGAATCATGGGTTAGCGAGCGCAGTTGCAATTAGCAAACTCTGGGGTTACCTAGGAGTCCACTCCCTTCAAGCCTGGGGAAATACTGGTTCTCAGTATTCCTTGCAACGCTCCTTGAAGGTATGGCGAAATTGTAATCAATTTCGCCATATTTCGCCTTAATACAAAACTTACTGCCAATTTACTACCTAGAAAGCAGATTACAAGCCAGCGGCTGCGCGTAATGCAGGCGCCTTATCACACTGCTCCCAAGTAAATTCTGGCTCTTCACGACCAAAGTGGCCATAAGCTGCCGTCTTACGGTAAATCGGACGCAAAAGGTTCAGAGTTTTAATGATGCCCTTTGGACGCAAATCAAAATGCTCAGAAACCAACTGAGATATTTTTTCGTCTGAAATCTTTCCAGTGCCGTAAGTACTCACCATGACGGACGTTGGCTTAGCTACGCCAATGGCATACGAAACTTGTACTAAGCATTTGGTAGCCAGACCTGCAGCGACTACGTTTTTAGCCACATAGCGGGCCGCATAAGCAGCAGAACGATCAACCTTGGATGGATCCTTGCCAGAAAACGCGCCGCCGCCGTGAGGGGCTGAACCACCATAGGTATCGACAACAATCTTTCGACCGGTCAAGCCACAGTCTCCTTGCGGGCCACCAATAACAAATCGACCTGTTGGGTTTACTAAAAAGTTGATGGCACCTTTAATTAAATGCTTTGGCAATACTGGTTTGATGATTTCTTCGATAACTGCCTCACGTAACTTCTCGAGGGAAATATCTTCATCATGCTGTGTAGACAGCACAACGGTATCAATTGAGTCAGGCTTACCATCGACATAACGCAAAGTCACCTGAGACTTCGCATCTGGGCGCAGCCAACTCAAACGGCCATCGCGGCGCAATTGAGACTGACGCTCTACTAAGCGATGGGATAAATGAATTGGTAAAGGCATCAGTTCTGCCGTTTCATCACAGGCATAACCAAACATGAGGCCTTGATCTCCAGCACCCAACTCAAGCTCATCATCATGGGCATTATTTACTCCCTGAGCAATATCTGGACTCTGCTTGTCATAAGCAACCAATACGGCACAGCCCTTGTAGTCGATACCGTAGTCAGTGTTGTCATAGCCAATTTCACGCAAAGTATTACGGGCTACTTGGATGTAATCCACATTAGCGTTGGTAGTAATTTCACCGGCTAAAACTACTAGGCCGGTATTACATAATGTTTCCGCACCAACTCGAGCAGTTGGATCTTGAGCCAATATGGCGTCAAGCACCGCATCGGAAATTTGGTCTGAGACTTTATCGGGGTGACCTTCAGAAACGGATTCTGAGGTAAAGAAGTAATCATTTGCCATTGCATATTCCTTTAAAAAATTAACACGATCTTTGGGACAACTCGACGTGCCAGGAACTTCAACGGCGACGCTTTAGCAGAATTTATGAATCGCCCTGCAAGTTGCCTTAACTCAGCGATATTGCAATTCTATCCGAAAATTGCTTTATTCATCAAGCCTTCTGAGAAATTTGGCCCTAGAGCTAGCATTGAATATCATTAGAGGGTGCGCAAAATCCTCCTCAAGCTAACCCTCGCCGTAATAGCGACATTGCCCTTGTTCCTAGTACAGGTGATTGGCGCTGCTTTGGGAATACTGGCTTATGCAGGATCCAAGCAATACCGATCACTTTTTCGCGCCCAATATGAGGCCGTTGTAAAAAGTCATCATTTACCCCTCCAAATCTGGACTGCCGCTGCAGCCTCAGGGCAACTCTTCTCAGATAGTCTGTGGATTTGGAGAAACCCAGCCAAAGCCCTAGAACTCGTTGAAGTAAAAAATTGGGATCTAGTGGAGGCAGCCATTCATGAAGGGCATGGCTTAGTCATGCTCACCCCTCACTTAGGCGGATTCGAAATTATTCCGCGCGTCTTAGCTCAGCACTTCCCCGCAACCATTCTCTATCGCCCCTCACGCCAAGAGTGGCTTAATGAAGTGGTTGAGGAGGGTCGCGCTTATCCTAATATGCATTTCGTACCAACTAATCTCAATGGCGTCCGTCAAATGACGAGGGCCCTGACACGTGGTGAAGCGATTGGCATTCTTCCTGATCAGGTACCCAGTGGTGGCGAAGGAGTATGGGTACCCTTCTTTGGACGCCCCGCCTATACAACACCACTACCAGCACGCTTAGCGAATCGCAACAATACACCCGTAGTCATGTTCACTGCTAAGCGTAAAGGGCTTGGCAAAGGATGGCTTATGCAAGCCAAGAGGCTAATGCCGTTTTCTGAAGATTCCACGCTGGCAGCTGCTCAGCTTAATGTTGCGATTGAGAATGCGATCATAGTTGCACCCAATCAATTCATCTGGGCCTATAACCGCTATAAACATCCCAGTGGAGCAGAATTACCCCCAAGCTATTAGTTATAAATTAATCATTTATTCAGCATGATCCGCTTACAAAACGTGTTTAATTTTCTAGCGCTGAGCCTACTACGCCTTTTTGCCTTTTTGCCCTACCGCCTCACTATCCATCTAGGCTACAGTCTTGGCTGGTTAGCAGCACACATACCAAATGAGCGGGCCAAGGTTGTTAAGACCAACTTACGCCTGTGCTTCCCCAATCTGAGCGAAAACGAAATTGATGCGCTGGCACTTAAGCATTGGAAATTATTCGGGCGCAGCGTGATTGAGCGAAGTCGGATTTGGCTTGGAAGTGGTAAACAAATTACCGATATCGTCACCATCAACTCCGCCATTGCCCTTGGCGATCGTAAGCCACGTCTCCTCATTAATCCCCACTTTGTAGGCCTTGAAGGCGGCTTCATGGCGCTGTCTGTATTAGCAAGTCAGCATGATTGGCCACGTGGCGCAGGCCTCTATCAAAAAATGAAGAACCCGTTCTTTAACCAAAAGATGATTGAGTGGAGAAATCGTTTTGGTGGAAAATCGATTGAGAGGCAAAGTCGCCTGCGCGATTTGATTCGGGAAATTCAAACAGGGAACTTTATTATTATTGCGCCCGATATTGATCTCGACCCACGTGACTCTATTTTTGTTCCCTTCTTTGGCATTCAAACGAATACGATCACCTCAGTCTCGCGCTTAGCTAGGCTTAGCGGCGCAGAAGTCTGCCTGATGACCACCACCTTAAATCCTGATCATCTGGGCTATACCTGCAACATTAGTGCACCTCTTCCCAACTTCCCCACAGATGATGTTGAGGCAGATACTACACGCCTGAATAAATACATTGAAGACCTTGTTTGCGAAAGGCCAGCAGAGTACTATTGGGTTCACAAGCGCTTTAAACATCGGCCGCCTGGCGAGCCTAGCCTTTATAACGAATTGGAATTTTTTTGAGTACGAATTTAAGTAAGCCCTCCCGCAAACTACGCTTCACCAAAATGCATGGTGCTGGCAATGATTTCATTGTGCTTAACGGTATTGATCAAGACCTCAGCAATATCACTCGTGAGCAATGGCAAAAACTAGCTCACCGTCAGTTTGGTATTGGTGCCGATCAAATACTGCTTGTTGAAAAAGCTGCTCGCCCTGATGCAGATTTTCGTTATCGCATCTTTAATGCTGATGGCGGTGAAGTTGAGCAATGCGGTAATGGCTCACGCTGCTTTGTACGCTTTGTACTTGACCAAGGTCTATCAACAAAGAATCCTTTGCGTGTAGAAGTTGCGCATACTGTTCTCACCCTGAGATCCCATGATGATGGTCAGGTGGAAGTGGATATGGGTGCGCCGATTTTTGAGCACAGCAAGATTCCTTTTAATGCCAATGGCCTAGCGAGCAAACAAGAATTTCATGAAATACTCTACGCACTGCCTATCACCACTCCTGCCATACACGATAGCTGGATAGGCGTACTGTCAATGGGTAATCCCCATGCAGTGCAAGTGGTAGGTGATGTGGATAGCGCTCCAGTTTCAGAGGAAGGTCCTTCTATCGAGAAAGACCCCGCTTTCCCGAAAAGAGTGAACGCAGGCTATATGCAGATTCTCAATCGCCATGAAATCAAGTTACGCGTCTTTGAACGTGGTGCCGGTGAAACGCTTGCTTGCGGCACCGGTGCATGCGCTGCTGTAGTATCAGGCATTCGTCGTGGCTTAATTGACTCGCCAGTTCAAGTACACACTCGTGGAGGTGATTTACAAATTGCTTGGGGTGGCTTGATAAATGAAGTTGCTCAGCCAGTCATCATGACCGGCCCAGCGATTACGATATTTGAAGGCGAAATAAATCTTTAAAGAGTGGAGATGCTGTAGTCCTGGCAACTATTTTTTTAGACTAAATACCGTATTTCTCGCGGTAGGCTTTTACCGCTGGAAGATGATTCGTTAACTCCGTATTGCTCGAAGCTGTTAAGAAGGTCATCAAGTCTGCCAAACTGGCAATCGCCACTACTGGGAGCCCAAACTCCTGCTCTACCGCTTGGACTGCTGACTTGTCACCAATCTCGGTAGCAGTGCCGGACTTTTCCATGCGATCAAGTGCAATTAATACCGCCACAGGCTCTGCGCCTGCATCACGAATTAATTTGACCGACTCTCTCACTGAAGTGCCTGCAGAAATCACATCATCAATAATGACAACTTTGCCCTTGACTGGTGCACCCACCAAGGAGCCTCCCTCACCGTGATCCTTCAATTCTTTGCGGTTATAGGCATAAGGAATATTGCGGCCAGTATCAGCTAAAGCAATGGCAGTTGCTGCCGCCAATGTAATGCCCTTGTATGCGGGACCATAGAGCATGTCATACTCAATACCAGATTCTTGCAAGGCTTTGGCATAGTAATGGCCCAAGGCGCTTAAGAGAACGCCATCATTAAATCCACCCGCATTAAAAAAATAAGGGGAAAGACGTCCGGCTTTAGTTTTAAACTCCCCAAACGACAAAACATTTGCCTCCAAGGCAAATTGAATAAAGTTATTTTGATTAGAATTTTTTGAGCTCATAGGCCTATATGTTACGCATCATTTCCGCCAACCTCAACGGCATCCGTTCTGCGGTCAAAAAAGGCTTCCTGCCATGGCTTATTAAACAAGAGGCAGACTTTGTTTGCATGCAGGAGCTCAAGGCTCAACAAGATGACCTTGAAAATGCCATACTCAATCCGGATGGCCTACACGGCTTCTTTCATCATGCTGAGAAGAAGGGCTATAGCGGCTGTGGTATCTATACCCCACACAAGCCCGACGAGGTGCTCTACGGCTACGGCAATACAGAATTTGATGCCGAGGGCCGCTATGTGGAGGCTCGATTTAAAAAGCTATCTGTAATCTCGGTATATATGCCCTCTGGCTCAAGCTCACCAGAAAGACAGGAGGCTAAATACCGCTACCTCGACTCCTTTCTACCTCATCTAGTCGAGCTCAAGAAATCTGGACGTGAAATTGTGCTGTGTGGAGATGTCAATATTGCCCACCATGAGATTGACCTCAAGAACTGGAAGGGCAATCTCAAGAACTCGGGGTTTCTGCCAGAGGAACGTGCCTGGCTTACCAATCTATTCACAAACCTTGGATATGTGGATGTCTACCGCGCCCTTGAACCTGAGGCCACCGATGCTTGCTATACCTGGTGGAGTAACCGTGGCCAAGCCTATGCAAAGAATGTGGGTTGGCGCATTGACTATCAGATTACCACCCCTATTATTGGGGCAAGCGCTAAAAATACTTCCATCTACAAAGATGAGCGTTTCTCAGATCATGCGCCACTTATAGTGGATTACGACTGGTCTATTTAGCAATCTGTGAGTCGTGTTTTTTAAATTCCACTACCTTAAAGTGAATGGTGAGCCAAATGAGAATCAGCACTGGCGCACCAATAATCGCAGTGATGCTAAAGAAATATTGATACCCGAAAGAATCAACAAAAACTCCTGAAAATCCCGCCAACCACTTTGGTAATAGCAACATCATTGAACTAAAGAGTGCGTACTGTGTTGCGGAGTACTGAATATTCGTCAGCGAGGACAAGAAGGCAATGAAGGCTGCTGTCGCAATTCCGGAACTGAGATTGTCGGCAGAGATCACCCACACCAAGCCCTGCAAGTCATGGCCCCTAGTTGCCAGCCAAGCAAACAAGAGATTACTAACAGCTGATAAGATCGCGCCCAAGAACAAAATCTTCATAACGCCAAAGCGTAAGGTAAGCACTCCACCAACAAATGCACCCACTAAAGTCATCACGACGCCAAATACCTTGCTGACAGCAGCAACCTCATCTTTGGTATAGCCCATATCCACATAAAAGGGGTTTGCCATAATTCCCATGACGACATCGCTAATGCGATAGATCGCAATCAAAGACAAAATCAAAATGGCATGCCAGCCATAGCGCTGAATAAATTCTGCGAACGGCTCAATCAATGTTTGATGTAGCCACGCCTTGGTATTGCGGGCTCTCGCAAGCTCAATACGAACTGGCTCTTTGCTCAATAAAGTGGTGATCACACCAACGCTAATCGATAACGCCATACAAAGATACGCAAATTGCCAGGCACTGGCGTCATAGCCAGCTACACCACCCTCGGCGCGGGCTGCGAGCCAAAGCACGCCAGCGCCTGACCAAATTAAAGCGAGCCGATACCCAGTTTGATAAGTAGCCGCCAAAGCTGCTT
>JBIISV010000088.1:0-7817 GCA_044340835.1 Polynucleobacter sp. | reverse complement strand
CCTACACCATGCTGAACCGTTTTAATTTGCATCTCCAGCCAATTCTTGCGAAATGAACACGCAATACCACCATGCCGATTAGATTCACGGTAATTATCATTCCAGCCTTCCCAAACGCATATAGCCTTTAAATGCTTTGGCTTGCTGGCTGCCGCACGCCATTGGTTGCTGCCATAATAGGAGATACCATTCATACCAACCCGACCGTTAGACCATTTCTGCTTAGCAGCCCATTCAATACATAAGTGAATATCTTTAGTCTCGCGAGCATTATTGTGATCCATGAAACCGGGCGATCTACCTGCACCGCGTGAATCAATCCGAATACAAACGTAATCGTCAGGAACCCATTTCTCAGGATCCACCACTTCCCAATTTTGATACTTATTGCTTGATCCTCTAAGGACATCCGGGTTCTCGCGCTCCATAATTTCCCACGCGGTTTTATAACCCTCCTGAAATGACAAGCCCTTACCATAGGGGCCATATGACAAGATTACAGGGAACTTACCGGCACGTACTGGTCGAAATATATCGGCACGTAAAATCAGTCCGTCGTCCATCTTGATAGGCATATCCCAATCAATCTGCATTCCATCTCTAATCTCTGATTTCAAGGCATCCACAACTGTCTCCTATTATTTAGTTTTTATTAAAAATATTCTATTCTCTTTAAGAGGAAAAGGCATCTCATCATATGGGACAACGGCAAATCTAGTCCCAAATTGATTGGTGCTTTTTACGTCTTAAGCTTATAAAAACAACTTGCGCTGATCAATGCCAAATATATCTGCCAACCAATCAATCATGATCTCCTGCCCTAAAGTAGGATTGTCATGCTGACAATGCTCGGCCCCAGTCTCCTCAGCAGAAGTCAGACGCAAAGTCACGTTTATACCCTTTGATTTAGCATAATCATGGACTAGCTGCACAGTCTCCACGCCCAATACATCATGCCCACCATGCAAGACTAAATAGGGGCATTGCATATGATCTAAAACACCCTCTAACTTAAAATTCTTTGCCTTCACTACCGCTTCAGCCATGCTGTCAGCACCGATAACCCATTTCATGTGTCCGGCAAGAGCGTGATTTTCACCGCGATCAGCAAATCTCTTTTCAATATCCCAAATGGCTCCATGAGATATGCAAGCAGCTAGGCGATGCTCCATTGAGCCAGCTCTGGCTGCATAGTAACCACCCATGCTTGAGCCGCTCACTGCAATTCGCCTAGGATCAACATCAGATCGCTTTTCTAGCCAATCAATACATTTGCCAACGGGAACTTCATAGTCGTATCTAGAGACGATGCCGTGACGTCTTAATGCGCCTCCTTGACCGGGACCATCAACCAAAAGAACAGCAATACCACGTTGCACCGCGCCCCGCCCTGTCATAAACCATAGCTCATCCTTAAACGAATCAAGCCCGCCAAAAGAGATCAATACTGGCTGCTGCTCACCTCCTACTGGAGATTTAATAAAATATGCTGGCAATGATTTACCGTCTTCATACGGAATTTCTACAACCTCACCAGGCAGATATTTAAGCCACTTATGAGAAGCATTTTCACACTTAGTAAAAGTGGGAAGTCTTCTTGGGTCATTAGCATCTAACCAAAACTCAGCCGACCGGTAATATTCGGTAGCTCTTAGCCAACAATTCATGGCGGTCTGAATATGCCCCTGCCTCTCGGCCTCATCTCCTTTTACATCATTTCTGTCAGCAATTTTTAACCACTCTTCATGCCAACTATTCAAGTCGCCAGGAATCATTCTGCTGGCAGCCTGAAAACATTCGCTGACTGCACCGCCACCCTCTTGGGTTTCACCCAAGGTGCGCCTAAATTGATAGGACATAAAAAAATGATCGGGCCAATGATGCCAGCCAAAGGGTTCATATCTTCCAGGTGTTTCAATGTTCATAGTAATGTACTTTTATTTAGGTTTAAAACGACGGGTATTGCTAACTTAAGTTATCCAACTTAGACGATTGGAGATCAATAGAAATAGGAATTTGGAATGTGACAATACAGATTGAGTTTAAATTTTTGAGAAGCGTCTAGCAGCCCAGTAAACAGTTCCTTGAGGTCCATATTTTTCTGCATGAGGGGTATCTGGATCCATGGTGAATGTATCACCCACCTGCAGATGTTCGGTCTCATTACCGCGGGTAAGCCACATCTCACCTTGAGCAATCACAGCATGGACAGCAAATTCATGGGTATGCGTCTGGCTGATTGCATTGGCGTCCCACTCACGAATAGATACGCCATCATACCCATCGGCCTTCGTTTTTTCCGTAAAATCTGCTAATGAATACATAGGCATCTACACTCCGATATTTTTGATCTAGCTGTTTTCATTGCTCACTTTTCCACATTTTTATTTAATAAATAATATATTCCTTTTTTACAATATTGCATAGCCAAGTAAGATGTTAAGCTCACTACCATTAGCACCCTTAAATACCTTATATTTGTAAAAAAGGAGTTTTGCAGATGGACTTATTACTAGAAGATTTAAGCACCCAGGATCGGTATAAATTTTTATCGGCCGTTGTGATACCCAGGCCCGTGGCATTAGTCACCAGCAGAAATCCAAGCGGTCTATGTAATGCAGCCCCTTACAGCTTTTTCAATATTTTCTCTGAGGACCCTGCGATTGCAATACTAGGTATTGGGGTAAAACCTAATGGGAAATCCAAGGATACGATTCAAAACATTAAAAATGTTAAGGAATTTGTTATCAATATGGTCGATCAATCCATCATTGGTGCAATGCACATTGCTTCCGCTGAAATTCCATCAAATGAGAGTGAAATTGATTATGCTGGAGTCACTCTAGTGGATAGCAAAACAGTTAGCGTTCAAAGAATAGCAGAGGCTCCTGCTAGCTTAGAATGCGAGCTTTTTCAAATCATTGAGCTAAACGAAAGAAGATCGTTGGTCCTTGGAAAAATCAAATCGATTTACATTAAAGATGAAATCATAGACCCCCTCAGTAAAAGAATCATTCCTGAAAAATACTCTCCGATAGCTCGACTCTTTGGCGACTACTATGCCTGGCTAGGCGAGCGCTACACGAAAGCGATTCCTAGTGTGGATGAAATTCAGCGTTTAGGCTTGAAGGCGGGAGAAATTGACAAGTGATTTCATTTCAAAATCTATTGAATTGAGAACAAATTCATCTCATCATTATCTAACTGAGCAATAAGACCGGTCTCCCATTCAAGATAACGGCGAGCTGCGTCCTTATTGCCGTCATGTCGATCATGAACAAAAAATAAGAAATCAGTACATTCAGAATCGGGTGGTTGCGTCTCCGAAGAAACAGTCTCGAATTCTTTGGGGAACCGAGATCCTTCTAATTGATACACTTGCACACTCAAATGACTTTCCTTGAGCTCTAATAGTGCGCCGTAGGTCAGCGCAGGGTCATCTGAGATCAGTACAACCGATTTCTGAGCACCTTGAACCACATCCTGCAATCGAGAACGAATTGCCCATAGCGAATTTGGCAAATGGGCCTCACGATATTTCATGCTATTACGGATATCTAAGAGCATGGATGAGTTATTGCGATGAATCTCCAGCAGCTCTGCCGTGCTCATCGGGACCAAACCAAGGCAATAATCGATTTCGATCTTTGGCAAACTAACCTGACTCTTCACGCCATCTCGTAATACTGCAACATCATGCCCCATCTGTTTTAACCAGCTAGCAACTGTAATTGCCCGTACCCCATCAGAGTCATACAGCACAATGCGCGCATTACGTACACCGACAAATTGATCGGTAGCCTGAATCATCTGACCTCCTGGAGTATTTTGCGCTCCAGTTAGCCCATCTAATGAAAACTCCTCTGCAGTTCTCACATCGCAGAGATATAGAGATCGATTACCCTCTTTTTCCCAAGATATAAATTGCGCATCGGAAATCAATGGGATATCAAACTTATCGACTAAGGCCTGAGAGGCAAGGAGCATCTCTTCATCCACTTTGGGTAGAGCGTATTCAGAAATCTTCCCATGATCCAAAGCATAATCATTGAGATACCAACCCTGAGTACCGTTCTCTAATGCATAAACGGGATTTTGGATACCTAAGTTAATCAATGTCTGCGCACCAATAATGCTGCGCGTTCTACCAGCACAGTTAACGATAATTTTAGTATTTGTATTATTGACATGGCTCTTAATGCGATAAGCCAATTCTCCATTGGGACAGCATTTAGCCCCGGGAATACTCATCTTCTTAAATTCGCTTTGAGGCCTGCCATCCAAGATGATGAAATCCTCATCTGTATGCATCATCTTCATGAGATCATCAGCACTCACTCGAGGTGTATGGCAATGATGCTCCACTAACTCCCCGAAAGTTTTTGATGGCAGGTTGACCCCAGCAAATAAATTAAATCCTGCAGCATTCCAAGCCTTGGTGCCCCCAGTTAATACAAAGATATTTTGATAACCCAGCTTGCTAAGTGCTTCGGCCGCTTGGATGGACACACTAGCACCATCATCGTCATAAACTACTAGTCGTACCGACTTCCGCGGCGCCAATCGAGCCACATCAAATTCCAGCCGACTGTATGGCACGGAGGTTGCCAAAAAAAGATGTGACTCACCATATTGACCATGCTCACGAACATCAAACAAAGCAATCTCAGATTTTTCGTGAAGCCACTGCTTTAAGGTTTTTGCATCAATAGATTGAATCGACATTACAGTTCCTAATAATTGAGAGTGGTACTTACTCGGCCTTGATATTTAGGCGCTTAATCACCCTATCCCATTTAACCAAGTCAGCATCAACCATGCTGGCAAATTGAGGTATGGTCATCGGCTTGACCTCAAGCCCCTGTCCAGCAAGCTTAGCCTGATTCTCGGGATTCCTTAAGGCTTCATTCACAGCCAAATTAATCTGTTCTTGCATTTTTAGCGGCGTCTTCGCGGGCACAAATACACCATACCAAGGCTCAAAATTAAAGCCTTTTAAGCCACTCTCATTTAAGGTTGGAAGGGTTGGCAGTGATGGAGTTCGAACCAAGCCTGATGTCGCCAAGGCCCTTACTTGTCCAGATTCGATATAAGGCTTAATAGCCGCAATTGTCATAAACATTGCCTGAATCTGGCCACTAATTAAGTCTGTAATAGCTGGGCCAGAGCCTTTGTAAGGAACATGCGTTGCCTGGAATCCCGCAGCCTCTTCAAACATCTCCATTCCAAGATGTCCTGCACTACCGACACCACCGGATCCATAATTAATTTTTCCAGGATTCTTTTTGGAATATGCCAAAAACTCTGCAATATTTTTTGTTGGCATAGAATTTGTCACGACCAGAACGTTTGGAGTCACACCGATGTCCGCGACAGGAACAATATCTTTACGGGTATCAAACGGCAGCTTATCGTATAGCGCTGGATTAAACACAAACCCCATATGATGAAACATCAGCGTTTTACCATCTGCATTCGAAGTAGCAAGCCTTGCAGTAGCGATCGTTCCACCTGCGCCGCCCTTATTGTCTATGACAATCGAATCGCCCAGAATTCTACCTAGATCGGGTGCTAACTGCCTAGCCACAATATCTACGGTTCCCCCAGGTGCAAAGGGCACAATAATGGTGGTCGTTTTACTCGTCTGGGCATTCGCTAGACCCAAAAAAGATAGGAGAAAAATACTAAGCATGTTTTTGAGATGCATCGCGCTTCCTTTAGTTATGTATGCCTGGTTTTGTGAATTAAAAAAACGAATACTTCTGCATCTTTTCATTGTCCAATGTGACCCCAAGACCAGGGCCGTGAGGCAAGGTCAGCGAGCCACCAGTGATATCGAGTTTGTTAGTAACAATATCATCTACAGTTTTTAATGGGCCAACGCACTCTAGTCCGGGTAGGACATCGGGGCTAGTACAGGCAAACATAATCTCAGCTACTGTATTTACGCCCAAACCAAAGCCATGTCCAATCACCACCTTAAGCCCGGCTGCACTTGCCGTCTCCAACATTCGGCGGGCATTTAGAAAGCCACCCTGCTTCATTACTTTGAGCTTCACTATATCTGCAGCATCGTGTTTAATGACTGCAATTAAACTTTCGTGATCAATAATAGACTCATCGGCCATGATGGGAATACCGACGGCTTGTCTTACTTTAGCCATGCCAAGCAAATCTTCAGCATGGACTGGCTGCTCAAGCAGCTGCAAATCAAACGGCTCCAACAACTTTCCGAGAGCAATCGCTTCATCCACTTGATATCCCGCATTTGCATCTGCCCGTAATTTCATATCCGGACCTACTGCAGCGCGAATCGCAGCAATACGATCTCTATCCGCATGGATATTTCCGCCAACTTTAACCTTAGCCGACTTAAATCCTTGATCAAACCATTTTCTTGCCTCTGTAGCAGCCTCATCCGGGGGCAAAATTCCGATCCATGCATTAAAGAGTAAGGTATGGACAACTTGGCCACCAAGATAGGTATATACGGGTATATTCAATTTTCTGCAAATGAGATCTGTGCAAGCCATCTCAATAGCAGCTTTCGCATCATAAAAATGATCTAGTCTTTTATTCATCGAAATCAGCAGTTCGTGAATATTAAAAGCATCCAATCCAATCATCGATGGAGCCAATACCTCCTTGAGTACCTTCAGAGAATCTTCAATCGATTCAGCAGAGTAGCCCGGGGAGGGATCTATATTGCCCAGGCCTATGCCGCCATCATTATCGGTAATGCGTATAACGGCACTTTTTTGCACGGTCTTGGTTACATAGGCATTTTTAAACCCGCCGCCAACCAGCGGCATAGCAACCCCAAAAACTTCTACTTTAGTAATGATTGATTTCATATTGCCTTATTCAAAGCGGATGACGGGGCTACCTTTAATTTGAGTACGATGCATCAAACGTCTCGAGTGGGGATCAAAACTATCACGACGATGCAATGTGCAGCGGTTATCCCAGAGAATTAAATCATGCAACTGCCAAACCTGTGTAAAAGTAAATTCTGGGTTATCTATATGGTCCCACAGCTCGTCCAGCAATTGATCGCTAGCAGCCAAATCCATTCCTAAGATATAGCTATTGCGGCGTCGACCTAAAAATAAACAGGGTCGACCTGATTCAGGATGCTGAGAAACCAAGGGGTGACGAGCGCCTGGGGCCTCTCGCGGATCTGTGACCTCATTCATACCCCTGCGAATCATGCCGGCACTGTTATAAGTTGCATCATGAATGGCTTCACGCCCCTTAATGGCTTGCCTTAAATGCGCTGGCAGAGCCTCGTAAGCTAAGTACATATTCCCCCATTGAGTATTTCCTCCGGTCTCAGGAATCTCTAGTGCATGTAAAAAAGAAGCTTTAGGGGGAGTCTCAATATAGGTCATATCAGCATGCCAAACAGCCTCTCCATCACCCAATCCGCCAACCGGCTGATCGCCTACCTTGATGTTAGAAATCACATTGATATCTGGAAAGTCTGCAAGAAATGGTTTTCCATATGAATTCGGGCCGGGGGGATCAATCTCCCCGAAATTACGGCTAACTTCAAGGAGTTGAGGATCAGATAACTCCTGACCTCTAAATCTCAACACCAAATGCTCTGTCCAAGCAGCTAAGATTTCTTGGAGATCATCTTTGGCAATAGGTTTAGAAATATCTAGACCAGAAACTTCAGCGCCCAATGCATCCGCCAATTTTTGGATTTTTAATTTAGTCATTTATAGACCCCTCTTCATTAACAAAGGTTTTAACACTTTAAAAGTACTCATGAAAGATAGCGCCTAAGATAGTTTAATTTTCAGATAACAATG
>JBIISV010000087.1:0-7840 GCA_044340835.1 Polynucleobacter sp. | reverse complement strand
TCAACATCATGATAATGAAAGGCTTGCGTGACACTGGATACGGCACCCTATCGAAGTTTATGTACTGACTGCGGCATCTCTCGTAGCAGCAATCCAAAACGCTGTGGTGACGCCTGCCAGTTCATTAAACCCAAGTATCCAGAGCTAGAAACTCAAGTTCACGGCAGACCCAGAGACCTTAATCGACCGGATGAGCTCCATTTTGGGCCATTCATCAAGATGCTCCGTGCGGGGCTCAAAAATCCCAGTACAGGTGCGCAGTGGACTGGCATTACTACTCGTATTGGTGAGCGATTACTGGAAACTGGCGCGGTTGATGCCATTCTGACGATGACCGAGGATCCCGAGGATCGCTGGAAGCCATTACCCATCATCATCGATAAAGCAGCCAATATGGCTAAATGTCGTGGCATGAGAATGGGATATGCGCCATTACTTTCCCTATTAGAGCCGGCCATTGCCAAGGGATACAAAAAAATAGCGGTGATCGGCATCCCGTGTCAGGTTTATGCCCTGAGGGCCTTAGAAAAAGAGCTTGGTCTAGAAAAGCTTTATGTCATTGGCACACCCTGCTCAGACAATACGACCACAGAGAACTTTCATCACTTTCTGTCCCTCATTAGCTCAGAACCCGAAGAGATTAACTATCTTGAATTTAGAGCAGATTACCATGTAGAGGTTCGCTTTAAAAATGGCAAAAAGAAAGAAATTCCGTTTCTCCAATTGCCACTCTCTACTTTGCCAAATGACTTCTTTCCCCTAACCTGCCGAACCTGTGTTGACTATACCAATGTGCTATCTGATATCACGGTAGGCTATATGGGTGGTGAGGGAGAGCAATGGTTGATCGTTCGCAATCACCGCGGAGAAGAATTGCTTAACTTACTGGGAGATGAAGTGCGCACTGCTGCACCCGGTACTGCAGGTAAACGTCATTCTGCGGTTATTGGCTTCATGAAGAATGTCGAACGTGCGGCTGGTGGACTTCCATTAAGAAAAATGCCAAATTGGTTAAGGCCGATTGTGGGTTGGTTAATGCCTAAAGTAGGCCCTCGTGGCTTAGAGTTTGCTAGAACACGCGTGGAAATGAAAGCCATCGAAACAGTTCTTCATCTGAGAAGAGAGCAGCCTGCCAGAATGGTCTCCATGGTTCCGAATCACATCTGGCCTTTAGTTGAGCCTTATGGCATTAAACCAACTCAATCTGAAACGCATAAACCCCTAGAATAAACATTCTCACTGGAGCATCACATGTCCTTACTCATCATCGGTCTTATTATTTTTCTTGGTAGCCATTCTTGCCGCATCTTTGCCGAACCATGGCGCAATAACATGATTGATCGCTTGGGCGAAGTGAAATGGAAGGGCCTCTACACCATCATCTCCTTCATTGGATTAGCATTGATCGTGATTGGGTATGGTCAAGCGAGGCAAACGCCCGTTGTTCTGTGGCAACCTGCGACTTACCTCACTCATATTGCTGTCCTATTAAATCTGGTGGCTTTTATTTTCTTGGCAGCTAGCGCATCAACGAATAACGCGATTCGTCTGAAGGTCAAGCACCCGATGATTTTGGGCGTCAAGGTATGGGCACTCGCACACTTATTAGCAAATGGCACTTTGGTAGACCTCATTTTATTTGGATCCTTTTTACTGTGGGCGGTATTGGATTTCCGCTCCGCTAGAAAGCGCCCTATTCACATGCAAGAAAAAGTGGTGGCGAGCACCAAAGCGACTATTGTTGTCATCGTCACAGGCATAGTGGTTTGGGCTGCGTTCATATTTGGCTTACATCAATACCTGATTGGAGTTTCACCACTGGGGTCAAGATAAGATCAGCATCTATATGCGCTTAAGGCATCTTTGCTTATCCTTGATCGCCCCACTCTTATGGGGTTGTGATTCTAGTGAACCGAAATTCGAGGCTATTAATAGTCAGAATAAGCAGATTCAATGCGCTCTGAATGGTAGCCCGATAAAACTGGAGATCACCAAAGGCTCTTTAGATGCGAATCTATTTTTGGCTGATAAAGAAATCAAAGTCAATCTGCTTGAAGTGAAAGACTTTTACCAAATACTCATGCGTTTTGACCCGAGTATTGGTCAACTAAAGATCAATAAAGCGGGAACAGAGTTAATTCAGTTACGAGAGGCCCAAGAGCGTACGGAGCCTTGCTCAATCCCAACAACATCTTCATCACACTTATCTTTTTTTCCACGGAAAATATCATGAAAACCATTCACTCCATCATTGGTCTACTCGCATTTAGCTTAATTCACCATGCCTCGATTGCCCAAGGAGATCAAAAGCCTCTTGCGCCTGTCAAAACGATTGCATCACTGGATGTACCGCGCTACCAAGGTACATGGTATGAGATTGCGAAGTTTCCGAATTGGTTTCAGAGGAAATGTATCGCTGATACCAATGCCACCTATAAGATTAAAGAGGATGGCAATGTGAGCGTTACCAATCGCTGCACTTTTGAGAACGGAGAAAAAGGCGAGGCCATAGGTACTGCAAGGCAAATCGGTAACGCCACTTCCCCTACCTTAGAGGTTCGCTTTGCTCCAGCATGGCTTGGCTTTCTCCCAATGGTTTGGGGAGATTACTGGGTAATTGATATCGATACCGAATATCAATTAGCCGCCGTCAGCGACCCCAAAAGAAAATACCTTTGGATTCTTTCTCGCACTAAGACGGTTGAGCCCGCAAAATATCAGGCACTACTCAATCGCCTCGTGAATGACAATGGCTTCAGTCTTGAACAACTGAGCCTGACACCCCAAAACTAAACAGAAAATAGGAATTTGATAAAGGTAATTCCAATAATCAAACCAGAAAATGCAAGGATCCCAATCAGATACATTTTTCCAGTTTTATTTTTTAAGCTTGTTGCGCTGTTATCTCTCATAATTCCACTTCCCTTCAGTTTTAGGACTCATTAAATACTGCTGCTGAATAACTACTTCTAAGTAATACGTACCGCTTCTTAAACTTTCGCAAAACCCAATAAATGGGCGGTATCTTTTAAGAAAATTTTCAAGTGCGCCATAGGGTCACGACGAACGAGCTTTTTATTCATATACGATTCAAAGGTCAGGCGCTGCACATCTTTATCTTCACACATTTTGACGAAGCGCTCTCGCCGTTTATCGTTGTTGTACCAAAAACGCTGCATGATTCCGAGCACCAAAAATACGGTGCCATGTTCTTTCATAAAGCGTTTGCGGGCTTGTGCTAACACTTTGCCATTGCCAGTCACGAGCAGCTCTTCTACCACTTCTGCAGCGACACGTCCACCATACATACCGTAGTAAATCCCCTCACCCGAAGCTGGGGCTACCACGCCAGCGGCATCACCAGCCAACACGACATCTCTACCGTTATCCCATTTCTTCAATGGCTTCATTGGTAGAGGGGCGCCTTCATGTCTTAGCATTTCAGCACCCTCAAGCCCGGTCTGCTTTTTAAGAGCGCTGACTGCACTTCGCAAGGAAAAACCCTTATCAGCAGTTCCCGTGCCAATACTCATCGTTTTACCGTGCGGGAATATCCAGCCATAAAAGTCCGGGGATAATGCGCCTTGATAAAACACATCACAGCGGGTTCCGTCAAAATCTGCCGGTGGGTTTTCAGGAACTTTAACGATCTCGTGATAGGCGAAGACATACTCAACATCCTTCGCCCCTGGAATAGCCTGACGTCCGACTCCAGATTTAGCTCCGTCCGCACCAATCACCGCTCTAGCGCGCACAGACATCATTTGGTCAGGCATACCTTGCTTGCCACCACGGACTGTATAATGAACTACTGAGATGCCATCTTCGTCTCTACTCAGTTTTTCAAAGATGCCAGTCCTTCTTTCTGCGCCATTATTAGCCGCACGGACACGCAAAAACTCATCAAACTTATCGCGATCGACCATCCCTACAAAACCGCCCTCAATATGCATATCTACTGCTTTATCTGACGGCGCAATCATCCTGGCGCAATTGGCCTTGGCGACCAAAAGCTCATCGGGGATTTCAAAATCCTTAATCAAGCGGGGAGGAATCGCGCCACCACAAGGCTTGATGCGGCCCATCCGATCCAACAAGAGTACTTTTCGACCTTTTTTAGCAAGGTCACTTGCAGCAGTGGCTCCAGTGGGGCCACCACCAACAACAACGACATCAAAAGTTTCTAAAGTACTCATTCTGATCTCCATATATTGAGTGCATCACTTCATCATTAATAACTTATACACCTACCAGCTGCTTTGATAATTCATTTGTTTGTTTTTGCGTACGCGTCTGAAATGACAGGTAAGCAGCCACAACAAATAAAACACCTTCTAAGAAAAAGACAAATGCGTACGCAGAAGCAGGATCGCCTAAAACAATCCTCGCGATATCACTTAATCCAGTGCCAATGATTCCACCTAAACCAAAGGCCATCGCTTGCGATGCTCCCCAAATCCCCATACGGACACCCTCACGCTGTGCGCTACCCACACTGGCAAATTGCATCATCGATCCGATGGCGGCAATAGAAAATGCGCCATTAAAGATGCCTAGTAAGAAAACAGACGCCTGAAAGAAAATCACGTTATCAATGGGGCCTGATAAAACGAGGCCCAGCATCGCTAAGGCTGAAGCAAGACAGCCACCTATAGTCCAAGTACTCAATGAAGTTAAAGTCTGAGATTTAGCCTTGCTTGTAATAAAGGCTAAAAAGAGCATTCCAATGAGTACGCCACCATTTTGCAAGCCAGATAGCGTTGTTGTCTCTGCGGGTGAGAATCCAAAAGCCACTGCTGCAAAAGGTTCCAAGATTAAATCTTGAGAGCTATACGCTAGCATTGACACAAAGACAAACCAGGTGAAGGAACGCACCCTACTTTCTTGCCAGACCTCGGCAAAGGCTTCCCGAAAGCTGACTTTCATGGGGCTAGATGCTGACTCAGCTTCATCCGCACTAGATAAAAACTGCTGCGTTTTTACAACTGGCGACTCCATTCCCCAAATTGCTAGGAAAGTGACCACCACCGCAATCGCAGAGACGGTGCATGAAATAATGAAGAGGCGCTCAAATGAAAAGGGTGTTAAAAACTTTCCACTAACACTAGCAGTAAAAGCAAAGCCAAAAATCATCATTAACCAAACACAGGTAGCAGCTGCGGCCTTCTTTTTAGGCTCCACTCGTTTTGCCAGCAGTACTAACAATGCAGTGCCGCTAGAACTCACGCCAATGCCGATCATTAAAAAGGCTACAGTGGCTAGCGCAATACCCCAGCCAATCGAACTATCTAAGAGAATGGTTGAAGCAGCAGCTAAGACTCCGCCGCTTGCTAAGACTAATATCCCACCCCGAATCCAAGGACTTGCTCTGCGAGTCTGATCAGAACCAAAGCCCATCCGTGGGCGGATTAACTGAATAAAATAATGTAGTGCCACTAATGCGCCAGGCAAAATTGCTGGCAGAGCTAACTCCACCACCATAACACGATTTAATAGTGAGGTAGTCAGCACCACAATTGATCCCAAAGAGGCCTGCACTAAACCTAATCTTGCGATTTGGGGCCAAGTGAGATAAGTGGATTCAGAAGCGCTCATGCTTGCCTAAATTAATTTACCGAGAAACGTCCTGCAACTGCAAAAGCACTCACCATCATTCCTGCGACAAACAATGGCACCCCAAAACCACTCAGAAATAATGCGCGCTTGACTGGATCAAGCAAGAAATAACGCATCATCACGATTTGACCTGCAATCAGCAAGGCAATAACGCCAGCCTGCCAATAAGCACCCCATATTAATAAGAGGCCAAAAACGCCGAACTGGGGAGCCAACATCATCAAGCAGGCATTCTCGGCAGCACCAGAAATACCCAACTGAACTGGCAAAGAGAGCACACCCATTTGACGATCACCTTCAATGGCTTTGAAGTCATTCAATGTCATGATGCCGTGCGCACCAATGCTATAGAGAACTGCTAAAAGAATGGATTGTGTTGATGGTAGTAAGTCCCCCATCATTACCGCCGAGCCTGTGAACCAGGCTAAGCCCTCATAAGAAATTCCACAGGCCGCATTACCCAACCAGCCATTTTGCTTAAAGCGTAAAGGCGGCATGCTATAGAACCAGGCTAGCAAAAGACCAAGCAGTGTTGCAGCAAATGCCCAAGGACTAATAAGCCAACCCAATAAGAGTGAGAGACCAGTCCAAATACAGGCAACATATAAACCCCAAGCCCCTGGCATCCGACCAGAAGGAATCGGACGCTGCGGCTCATTAATCGCATCGACCTCACGATCAAACCAATCGTTTACAGCCTGACTAGCAGCACACACCATCGGGCCAGCAAGAATGACGCCAGCAAGCAATAAATGCCAACGTCCCTCAAACGAAACGCCGGTTGCAATGACTCCACAGGCAAAAGCCCACATAGGAGGGAACCACGTGATCGGCTTGAGCAACTCTAAAATTGCAGATGGCGCAGGAAAGCGGCGCATGGTGAGTGTATTTATGATCGCATCCCCCATTTCCATAATCTTTCACTGGAAAAAGGAACCACCATCAAAACATGTTCCAAGACTGCTAGGGACAAAATAGCACCAGTCAATGACATTGAGGTAACTACGAAATCACTACTACCGGGATGTACCGCTGCCTGCCACAATGGAATTGCACAAAGAACGCCGCCGATCACTGATAGCGGAAGTAAAGGATTCATTGGCTTGCAAGTGAAATAGGTAAAGATATATTTGAGATGATTTGGCAGGAAGCGTTCGTTAAGATTTAACACGCCTAAGAAAATATTTAACTTCGCACTCTGCCTCATGAGCCAAAGAATCATAAAAGTCCAAAAACCAGTCTGGTTTGAACCACCCCAGGTCATCATAGTCACAGCCAAAGCCAAGACCACCAAAGCAATCTCATGATGCTGGATCGTCTTAAATGCGAAATACATCTTTTGCCAGCCCCGGCAGTCTTCTGGGCAAGGCTCTCTCCGAGGACCGGTGACATAACCAAATAAGAAACCGATTTCTTGCCAACCCCAAACTAAAATAGCGCAGGTAAAGCCGCAATAAGCACCAGCTACCGAGCTTAAATTGGCGCTAGTTTTTAAGCCCACTAAAGCCAAAGCCAAAACCATTCCGCTTACCCAAAAGGCATTTTTATAGGTAGAAGGATGACGTTGGTTTAACAATAGAATGATTCCAGTGCTAAACCACCATATAAAAATGGAGTAGAGAATGGGCCAAACAATGCTCATCAAATTACCAGGTAGGAATCATGCGAACATCGGCCGGCAAGGCATTGTCTTGAACTGGCATGAAATACAACTTCAAAAATACAATACCAGCGCGAGCACCTAAAACGGCAGTCTTCACCTTATTGATCAAACCGCCCTCTTTTTTATAAGCCTCCATCCTCTCAAACAGTACCCTCATCTCCTCAAGATACTGATAGAAACGGGGGTCATCTAGGTTCACAGAGATTGGGAATACCTGCTTAATAATTTCGTTGGTAATGAAAAGAACCTTTTTGTCATAATCCGTTGGTGAGATCTTCATGGCCTTATACAGCTCAATACGCGTATGGTCACGTACATACATCGTGGCATATACCGCGAGAATGAAGAAACGAATCCATAACTTATTAACACCTTGGAGCAACTTAGGATTTGCCCTCATGATGAGTGCAAAGGATTCACCATGGCGGAACTCGTCATTACACCAGCGCTCAAACCATAAAAAGATCGGATGAAAACGTGCTTCAGGGCGACTTTCAAGTTCCCGGAAAATGGTGATGTAGCGAGCATAACCAATCTTCTCTGAGAGATAGGTCGCATAAA
>JBIISV010000008.1:0-26018 GCA_044340835.1 Polynucleobacter sp. | reverse complement strand
TGGTTTTCTCCTTGATTTTATTAGCCCCATCGTGGGGTGGGATGATCAACGGCATTATGACTTTATCTGGCGCATGGCATAAGTTGCGCACTGACCCGATCTTGAAGTTCTTGGTAGTGGCATTGTCTTTCTATGGCATGTCTACATTCGAAGGTTCAATGATGTCCATTAAAACTGTTAATAGTTTGTCGCATTACACGGACTGGACTATTGGGCATGTGCACTCAGGGGCTCTCGGTTGGGTGGCCATGATTACGATTGGTTCTCTGTATTACCTCATTCCACGCTTAGTTGGTCAGCGTGATATGTACAGTACAAAGTTGATCGAAGTGCATTTCTGGATTGCAACGATTGGTGTGGTGATTTATATCGCTGCAATGTGGATTGCTGGAGTGATGCAAGGTCTGATGTGGAGGGCGTTTGAGCCAGACGGCACCTTGACATATAGCTTCGTTGAGTCAGTGAAAGCAACCTATCCTTTCTATGTCATTCGTTTATTAGGTGGTCTATGCTACTTGGGCGGCATGTTACTCATGGCTTACAACGTGTACAAGACAGTAGTTGGAAAAGCATTTATTGACGCCACGATTCCACAAACTTCCATAGCTGCCCCTTAAGGATAAAAACATGTCAGAACAACGCCAATTTTTTTCCCATGCAACACTTGAGCGTAATGTGGGTTGGCTGATTATTGCAACCATTGCAGCCGTAGCTGTTGCTGGTTTGGTGCAGATCGTACCCTTATTTTTCCAGCATTCCACCACAGAGCCTAGTCCAGGGATTGAACCTTACTCGGCTTTGCGCTTAGCTGGCCGTGATATTTATCAGCGTGAAGGTTGTTTGGGTTGTCACTCTCAACAGATTCGTACTTTGCGCTCAGAGGTTGAGCGTTATGGACCTTACTCTTTGGCTGGTGAGTCTGTCTATGACCATCCATTCTTGTGGGGTAGTAAGCGTACTGGTCCAGATTTAGCCAGAGTTGGAGGTCGCTACTCAGATGATTGGCATCGTATTCATTTACGCAATCCACGTGATGTAGTACCAGAGTCTAATATGCCTGCTTATCCTTACTTACAGACTCCAGCGGCAGCCGATACGATTGCTGCGCACATGACTGCAATGCGACGTTTAGGTGTTCCTTATACAAGTGAACAAATTGCAAATGCACCAAAAGAGCTTGAGGGCAAGACTGAGGAGGACGCATTGATTGCATACCTGCAAGGCTTAGGTGTGAATCGTCGCTACATTATTGTTGACGAGCTTGCTGCTAAATAATTACTTATAAAAATATATTCTATGCAAACTATTGCAGCTTACCTTTCAGCGATTTCAAGCGTACTTGGCTTGGCTATATTTTTAGGAATTATTTGGTGGGCTTGGTCTTCTAAAAGACAGGCCGCTAATCAGGAGTCAGCTGAGCTTCCGTTCGATCTTCCTGATGAATTTACTAAGGAAAAATGATGAGTGACTTTCTGGCTACTGGTTGGAGTACCTATATTGCCTTAGTAACGCTGGTCGGTATCCTTTGGTGTATATGGCTATTATTTTCCCAGCTTAAGGTGAAGGTAGAGCTCAAGCCTAATGGCGAGGTGGCAGATACTGGTCACTGTTGGGATGGGGATCTGCGCGAGCTCAACAATCCATTACCGCGCTGGTGGATGTGGATGTTCTTACTGTCATGCGTCTTCTCTTTGGTGTACTTGGTGCTCTATCCAGGTTTAGGTTCATATCCTGGCATCTTGGGTTACAGCAGTGATGGTGCACTCATGAACTCGATGACAAATGCAAATGACGAACTAAAGCCGGTTTACGCAAAGTATATGAAGCAAGATATACAACAAGTGGCTGCAGATCCAAAGGCTGCCGAAATGGGTCAACGCTTGTTTTTAAATTCTTGTGCTCAGTGCCATGGTTCGGATGCTGGTGGTTCCAAAGGTTTCCCAAATTTGACTGATCGGGACTGGCTCTACGGTGGCTCACCTGAGAATATTAAAGCAAGCATTGTGAATGGCCGAGCTGGTGTAATGCCTCCATTTCCGCAGTTAGATGCTAAGCAGATTCGGGATGTTAGCAACTATGTCCAGAGTCTTTCTGGCATACCAGCAGATGAATTGAAGGCAGCTCGAGGTGCAGATGTATTCAAAGCGAATTGCGTGGCTTGTCATGGTGCGGATGGTAAGGGCAATATTATTTTAGGTGCGGCTAATTTAACTGATAAATCCTGGCTGTATGGAGGCTCAGAAGCAGCGATTGTAGAGACGATTACTAAAGGTCGTATGGCAATGATGCCCTCTCAAGATAAAGTACTTAGCCCTGAGAAAATTCATCTCTTGACTGCTTATGTTTGGGGTTTATCGAACCACCATACTGCTGCCAAGTAAGTCGTGTCAAATCATCCCCCAGTTGGGAAGCCCATCCCCATTAATATCATCGAGGAATCTCTTTATGAGGTTCGGCGGAAGATTTATCCTCGTGCCGTTAGCGGATTTTTTGCGCGTTGGCGTTTGATTTTAGTCATCGCAACACAACTCCTTTTTTATGGGCTTCCCTGGATTAGTTGGAATAGCCGTCAGGCAGTTCTCTTTGATTTAATTCAGCGTAAGTTTTATATCTTTGGTCTTGTTTTATGGCCGCAGGATGTAATCTATCTCACGCTGTTACTGATTCTTTCGGCCTTAGCACTCTTTCTGTTCACAGCAGTTGCTGGACGTTTATTTTGTGGCTACGCTTGCCCTCAAACGGTTTATACCGAAATCTTTATGTGGATCGAACGAAAAGTCGAGGGTGACCGATTTGCGCGAATTCGCTTAGATGGCGAAGGATGGCCTTGGAGTATTCGTAAATTACGCCTGAAGATGACGAAGCATTTTTTATGGCTTCTGATTGCCTTCTGGACCGGTTTTACCTTCATTGGCTATTTCACGCCAATTGAAACCCTCGGCGTTGCCATTCTGCATTTAGGGTTAGGCCCATGGCAAACCTTCTGGCTATGTTTCTATAGCTTTGCAACTTGGGGTAACGCAGGTTTTATGCGTGAACAAGTTTGTAAGTATATGTGCCCATATGCCCGCTTCCAAAGTGTGATGGTAGATAAAGATACTTTTTTAGTTACCTACGATAAGGTGCGTGGTGAGCCAAGAGGCAGTCGTAGCAAATCGACTGATCACGCCAATTTGGGTCTGGGTGATTGCGTTGATTGCAGTATCTGCGTACAGGTTTGTCCAACTGGCATCGATATTCGTGATGGCCTCCAGTACATGTGCATTGGTTGCGGGGCATGCATTGATGCCTGCGATCAAGTGATGGAGAAGGTCGATTATCCGAAGGGATTAATTCGGTATACGACTGAGCGGGCAATCGAGGAAAACGAGACTAACCAGGGCGCAATCCGCCATATCTTACGCCCGCGTATCTTGATATACGCCACCTTTCTCACCATTCTGGCAACTGCATTCTTAATATCGATAGCGACACGCAATCCATTGCGGGTGGATGTGATGCGTGATCGAGGCGCATTGGCTCGCGAGGTTGATGGAGTGAGAATTGAAAATATCTACCGGATTCAGATTATGAACGCCTCAGAAAATACTATGAATGTTCAAGTCAAGGCTACTGGCTTAGCGGATTTAAACATTCTCAATTCCCAAGGTCAGCTTGTTAAGGAGATTGAGGTTGGCCCTGCAAGTAATCTATTAATACCGATTAAAGTGAGTGCCGCTATTGGAGTAAATGAGTCGGGTAATTATCCAATTCATTTTGATGTGATCGCTCAGGAGTTATCGCGAAATAAGGTGATCACTAGATCCCGTGATGAAAAATCAAGCTTTATTATTCCCCGCTAAGCTTTATAGCAAGAGATGAAGAGGATGAATATGCCAGAACAACAAATAAACAAGCCTTGGTATAGGCAACTGTGGCCATGGTTGCTTATTAGTGGGCCTGCATTAGCTGCGATTGGATGTGTGATTACTATTTATTTGGCCATCACACTACATGCCGATAAACCCATGCGCGATGGTGTTATTAAGCAAGGATTAAAAGTAGAACTGATTAAAGTGGAAGCGGATCGAAAATGAAGTACCGCCTACTCCTTTGGATTATTTGGCCATCATTTCTAGTATCCATTTTGGCCGTAGGTTTACTTTTTAGTATTGTGCATCCCGCCGAGCTGCTATTTTTTGGCGACCATCCTAATATTTCTGATGAAGGTATTTACACCATTGGATTTTTTATTATTTGGATCTTTTGTTCGCTCTCTAGCGCCTTGACAGCTTATATTCTTCCGGGGGTTGAGGTCGATGCCAATAAGAATTTCGATCAAGATTTGATTTAATCCTTCGGGATGCTAAGCGAGTTTGCTTGGGTGCAGCTTGGTTTGATTTGAGGTGCGCGGTCAGGATTAGTGATGCCAATGAGTTCATATAAACCATTCATGTCAATAAGTTTGATATGACGTTGCTTAATCTGAATTAATCCCGATTCAGCAAAGCGTGACAGCATCCGGCTAACTGTCTCAATTTGAATACCGAGGTAGCTACCAATCTCTAAGCGACTCATGCGTAAATCAAATTCATTGTTCAGGTAGCCACGCGCGGTAAGACGTTGAGATAGATTAAGCAAGAAGGTGGCTAAACGCTCTTCTGCGCGCAAGCTACCAAGAGATAGTAGGTGACGTTGATCTTGAGTGATTTCGCGACTCAGGATGCGATGGAATTGTTTCTGTAGTAACGGAATTTGGCGAGCTAAATCCTCAAATGCCTCATAACGAATGATGCAGACTTCACTCTCTTCTAGAGCAATGGCTTCAGATTGGTAGTGGCCATCGCCAATGCCATCTAGACCTAATATTTCACCAGGCAGATGAAAGCCAATGACCTGTTGGCGACCATCTTCTAGGCAGTATTCAGTTTTGAGGGTGCCAAAGCGTATGCTGTACACCGCACTTAAGAGATCGCCATGGCGGTAAAGGCTTTCCCCTTTTTTTAGATGAACGCGCTCCTTAACGAGAGTATCTATCTTGGCTATATCAGCCGGACTGACCCCTACTGGTAGGCAAAATTGACCCAGCACACATACTGAGCATTTGCTATTAGGAGCATCCGAGCTGGTGTAGTTCATATTCGATCTAATTGTCAGATCAGTTTATTCTACTCGGGTAATGTGCAATTTAAAACTTTCTTTATGGCTGCTAATACCGAGATGCTAACCATTAGCCTTTTGCTGGCCGTGTTTTTGGGTGCCCTAGTGAGCGGGTGGCACTGCGCCTTAATGTGTGGCGGTATTGCTGCAGCGATTGAACGTCAGGGCGATAGGCATAGCGCAGCTTATGCCCCATTGCAGAGTAAATCTCAACTGTTTTATCTTCAGTTAATCATGCACTTAGGGCGCCTGATGACTTATGTATTGCTTGGTGTGCTTGCCGCTTGGGTTGGTGAAATCGTTTGGCAGCAAAATTGGATTCCCATTCAGCGCCCATTATTTGCCATTACCTCTCTGATTTTGATCTTCATGGGTCTGCAATTGCTGCGTCAGAGGTCTAAAAGCAGTCCTTTATTAGTCGGTAAGTGGCTTAGCGCTCGCATAGCTAGCTACTGGGCGAAGTATTTAGGGCGCTTTGCGGGCCGTTCATCTCGCTGGTTTAGTGGCATGCTGTGGGGGCTAGTTCCCTGCGGTCTGGTATATAGCGTTTTACCTTTGGCTTTTTTATCAGGAGATGTCCTGACCGGTGCAGCACTGATGCTGGCATTTGGATTGGGCACTTTACCCAACTTATTATTGATCTCTCGATTTTCAGCAGCGCTGACCCAGTTTGGTCAATATGTTTGGGTGCGCTACACAGCAGCAGGACTTCTGTTATCGGCAGGTTTTTTTGGCTTCTATCGCGCTTGGTATTTACCGGATGCTTTACTAAAAGGGGGCTTTTGTATTTCCTAGGTAAAGTCGTTGGTGGCAGATGCAATACCCTGCTGTAGGTCTGAATAAATACAATTCTTTGTTAATCGCTCGAGTAGTCCTCCGCGTAACGCCATCTCATCAGGCTGAAATGCCAGTCCACAAATAATCAGTCTGATATCTTTTGATCTACAGAGCGCTTCCAGTTCGAGGATGGCATCCATGCCAGATACATCAATATAAATGACATTTTTCAGATCAAGAATTAAGGTCTTAGATGGCAAGGCATGTTCAATGCGCTCTAGCATTTTGACGGCGCCAAAGAAAATGGCACCATAGATCCGAAACGCTGCAATCTTGCCTTGATATTGAAGTAGTTTTGGAAAGTCTGCTGTATTTGCCGGCTCGCAACGCGACAGGCTAGAGATGCGATAGATGAAGGTAATAAATGCAAGCAATAGACCAACTTGTATCGCAACTGTAAGGTCTAGCATGATGGTCAGAAAAAATACACTCAGCATAGTGATGCGATAGGGCATCCGAAATTGCTTTAAGTCCACAAACTTTTTCCATTCACCCATATTCCAGGCGATAAACATCAGGATAGCGGCTAAGCAAGCCAGGGGAATATTTTTTGCTAAGGGAGCTCCAAATAAAATAATCACCAGTAATGTTATGGAGTGCACAATGCCTGCAATCGGGGAGTTGGCACCGCTTTGTATGTTGGTGACTGTTCTAGCAATAGTCCCTGTAGCTGGCATACCGCCAAAAAATGGAGTGACGATATTCGCAGCGCCTTGAGCCATTAGCTCTTGGTTAGAGTCGTGACGATCATGAATGAGTCCATCGGCAACCCGTGCACATAGTAGTGACTCAATCGCACCCAGTAAGGCAAGCGTGATGGCGGGCGCAATCATGAATTGCGCCGTTGCCCAACTCACCGGAATCCATTCAAAGCTTGGCAAGCTTGAAGGAATAGCGCCAAAACGACTCCCAATCGTGTCTACCGGAAGATGAAGTACGCTAGTGATGATGGTGGCTACGGCCATCGCAACGACTGTGCCAGGCAGTTGACCAAGGTAGCCCAGATGTTTTTGAAAGACTCTCCAAGCGACTAATAGAGTGAGGCTTACAATCGATAGCATCAAGGTGGCGGGGTTAACAGTATCCGCAGCCGCATATAGCGTTTGGACTGCCTGAAAAAATTCAGCAGGCATCTTCGTAATTTGGAGGCCAAAAAATTCTTTGACTTGAGATAAACCAATGAGTACGGCGATACCATTAGTGAATCCAATAATGACGGCTACTGGAATAAAACGAATGAGGGTCCCTAGACGAAAGAATCCCATCAAGAATAAAAATACTCCCGACATCGCAGTAGCTAAGAGCAGATTAGCAATACCGTAATGCTCAACAATGCCGTAAACAATGACGATAAACGCGCCGGCCGGTCCGCCAATTTGAACCCGGCTACCACCTAGCACAGAGATCATCCCACCAGCAATAATGGCTGTAAAGATTCCCGCTTCCGGCTTAAGCCCGCTAGCAATAGCAAATGCCATTGCTAAGGGCAATGCGACTACTCCTACAGTGATTCCCGCTATAACATCCTTGCCAAAAAGAGCGCTGTTATAAGTCTTAAAAGTGTCAAATAACTTTGGATGAAAAAATTTCATGGAGAGCGCTATTTAAGCAACTCGATTACCAACCCAGTACGCAATTGTGGCTGAGAATGCGGTGACGGCAGTCCCCCAAGCAATATCGATAAAGGCCAGCCGAGTGGGGAAGTCACGAATAACTGCTAAATTGGTTAGGTCGTACGTCATGTAGCAAAAGAAGCCAAAGAGGGCTCCATATTGCAGCGCATACATCCAGGATTGTTTTGAGATCGCTGGAACGATGACGAAAATAGCTGTGCCCAAAGCATATAAGAGATAAAAGCCTAGTCCGGCGAGCAATTTGGGCTCAGTTGCCATCAGTGAGCCCATATCGTCACGGTATAGATTCTTAGCGATACCTAGAAGCCAAATTAAATCGATGACGACCAGTGTGAGTAGAAACGAAAAATAGACCGCTAAGTACTTGAGCAATTAAGTCTCCTTTTATGCTTTTTTATAGTTTAACAATAGGGATTATGATAGATTTGAAAGTGTCGGAGTTTAATTTAATAGGAGTTGATATGTTTAAGCACTTATTAGTACCGGTTGATGGTTCAGATGTTAGTAAGAAATCCTTAAAGAAGGTAGCGGAGCTTGCTAAGGCAGATAAGGCTACTGTAACACTCGTCTATGTCTCCGATCCAATGCCGCCGATAGTCTACTCAGATAGCAGTATGGCTTATGGTATATCCCAAAAAGATCATAAAAAAGCCTGTGATGCGTACGCTGCCGATGTTTTTAAAAAGGCTACGCTTGCTTTAGGTGCTGGTATCAAATCTAATGCCCATCACATTGCTAATAGCAATTTGGCTGAAGGTATTTTAGAGGGCGCCAAAAAAGCAAAAGCGGATGTGATCGTAATGGCTTCACATAAGCTCACTGGCATTAAGAGCCTCTTATTAGGCAGTGAAACACATGAGGTGATTGTGCACTCTAAGTTGCCAGTATTGGTTCTGGGGTAATGCTGAAGTTATAAAAAAGAAAGGGGTCCATGAGGACCCTTTTTTTATTCTGTATTTTGACTTCTGAATGATTAGTTATTAATGGGTGTACCTAACAATAAAATTTCTCTGGTCAGCAAGCCACTATCGCTATTGCGCATATTCCATAAATCCAATTGTATTTTTGGGCTATATGGATCCACATAGACACCATCTTTTCTGAGTTCAAAATGGAGGTGAGGGCCCGTAGAGCGTCCGGTTGAGCCAACATAGCCAATCTCTAGTCCACGCCGCACCTCATTGCCTAATTGCAGTTCTGAGTTATAGCTACTTAAGTGCGCGTAGTAGGTGCGGTAGTTTCCAGGGTGCTCCAAAATAATGAGATTACCAAAGGCACCGCTATAACCTAAATGGACTACTTTGCCAGTAGCTACGCTAAAGACGGGCGTGCCGGTGGGGGCTGCATAATCAATACCCATATGGGCGCGATAACGTTGTTTGGGTGCTGCAGCTACTGCGGCACCATTTTTTGCAGGCGCTACTTTTTTGCTTGAGGCTCTCACGCTACCGACGCCTCGTGAGATCCGTCGATAACTTAGGGGATTGGTCCAAAAAGTGCGTTCGATAGATTCCCCATTGCTGGTATAGAAGCCTCCAGGAATATCATTGCGCTCTACCCAAAATGCACTAGAAAATATTTCTTTGGATGCGGGATCAATAATTTCTACTGCCCAAATTTGCGCCCAACGCTCTTTGTCACCAAAGTCTACAACCAGGCGAACAATACTGTTTGTATTTTCGAGGGCACTATTTTCTTCTGGATAAATTTGCTTGATCACAGAGTTCAACTCCCAAATCAGCTCCACGGGTAATTGATCGCCAACCTTTTTGGGGTCATATAGTACATCGCTTAGCTTTAGTTGGACCTCAGCAAAACGTTTGGATTCATCTTTTAAGTAGTCTTGCTGAATGAGGAAGCTGCCTGCTGCTGATGGAGTGAAGGTCCAAACTTCTGTTTCAGCATCTTGTAGCGGGCCATTCATGATGCTCAGCGATTCGAAGCGATTACGACCTCCAAGGGCTAGGGCATAAGGAATGCAATCACCACGCATTCGATCGAAAAAGCCTTTAGTTTGTGCCTTAAAAAAATCATTCAAATTGGGATCTTCAAGCCCGATGCTCGCGGGTAGATTCTTTTCATTCAAGCTACGACGAAGGCAGCCGCGCTGAACCCGATAATCTAGGTTTGCTCCACCGTCATAGGTATTCTCGCCCTCAGTGCGTTTAAAAAGCTCGGGGTTTAAGCTCATACTGTTCGATGAATTTCTAAGTGAGCTGTCTTGAAACTTGATGCCGGATTGTTTGTTTTTTTGTATGACAAGCTTTTGTTTTGCTGGAGGAGGTTTGCTCGCTTGCTTGGCTTGACTTGTTTGTTGAGCTTGCGCCTCGGGGATGCTGTCGAGAATCGGCAAGGACAGTAGAACGATCAGAAAGAGCCCAAGTGCCTGAATGGATTTTTTCAAAAAGTCAGTTAGATAGCTAGCTCTTTTTTTCACAGAGTAATTATCCAATATTGTGACTCAATCCCCACATTTTTATGTTGTACTGCAGCAATTTTCTATTCAAGCGAATCAAGGAAAGTAGCAAAAGTTGTAGATACAATCATTTTTTGCCGAAAGGAGCTCTTATGCCCATGATTGAATCAGTATCAGTTGCTGCAGTAACGGTGCCTTTAGATAAGGTCACTTCCTTTTCTACGCGGACAGTTTCAGAGCGACATTATTGTTTAGTGAAGGTACGCAGTAAAGACGGCGGTGAGGGTATTGGCTTTTGCTATGTTGGTAGTGCGGGCGGCGATATTGCCAAGATTGCGGTAGAGCAATTGCTGGCCCCAAAACTCATTGGTCAAAATAGCCATCGTAGCGAAGGTTTGTGGATGGAGATGTATAACGAATCTATTCTGCAAGGTCGCGCTGGCGCTGTCATGCGTGGTATTTCGATACTAGATACGGCACTGTGGGATTTGAATGCCCGCGCCGCTAAATTACCTCTTCATCAATATCTCGGATCAGTGGTGGATGACCGCGTTCCAGCATATGCGAGTGGGGGCTATTACTTAGACGGAAAAACCCCTGCTAAGTTGGGCCAAGAGATGGAGTCTTACGTTAAGCAGGGCTTTAAAGCCGTCAAAATGAAAGTAGGTCGTCTTTCACCAAGGGAGGAAGAAGCGCGCGTTAAAGCGGCTCGTAAGGCCGTGGGCGAGGATGTTTTGCTCACCTTGGATGCGAACAATGCATGGCGAGATCTACCCACAGCGCTGGAATACGTTCGCCGTTTTGAAGCTTATAACCCGTATTGGATTGAGGAACCCTTTTCTCCAGACGCCATTGATCTTCATGCAGCTTTGGCCCGCCAAACGAAGATTAATGTTGCTACTGGCGAAATGGAGGCTGGACGCTGGCGTTTTAGGGAGTTAATTGATTCAGGTGGCGTCGCTATTTTGCAATCCGATGCAGCAGTATGTGGCGGCATTACGGAGTGGCGGCGTATTTCTGCTTACGCAGACCTCAAGGGTGTCATTGTTTGCCCACACTGGATGCATGATTTACATGCACCATTGGTGGCTGCAACCCCCAATGCGCGTTTTGTTGAATTCTTCCTAGATGATCAAGTCTTGAACTTCCGGAGATTAATTAACAAGCAGCTCACTTTCAAGAATGGTGATCTCATCTTGCATAAAACTCCAGGTTTAGGATTTGAGTTTGATGAAGCCGCTATTAAAAAGTATGCTGGTAAAACTGCTTGGACGAAGGTTTCCTAAAACGGGTGATGCAGAAGAGGTATTGAAAAACTCGCTTGCTAACAAAAAATCCCGCATCATGTGCGGGATTTTTTTAGTCTGATGCAATCTAAAGATACTTAGGTCGATTTGGGATGAAGTTTGTAGTGGGTCATTATTTGGGTGATCAGTACCAAAGCAAATCCAATGAAGCCAATGAGATCAGCCTCTGTCGAGGGATAGGCTAGAGCCACTCCAGAAATCACCATAATGACACGCTCAAATACTTTGGTTTTTTCAATAAACCAACCCTGTAAGCCGCCGGCCAAACAAATGATGCCCACTACAGCAGTAAAGGAAATCCATACAATCTGCGTCCAATCTGCTTGCTCTAAGGCGCTGGTCGAGCCCATGAGCAATAAGCTCACACCGGACTCATCGAGTACAAACATGAATGGCACCAAGATTGCTGGCGCAACGTATTTCCAGGTTTGTAGAGTGGTTCTATAGGGATTACCTTTACAAATTGCGGCTGCGGCAAATGGAGATAAGGCTGTTGGGGGCGATACCTCTGAAAGCACAGCGTAATAGAAGATAAACATATGCGCGGCAAATGCAGGTACGCCTAAGTTAATAAGTGCCGGTGCGGCGATTACAGCGCAAATAATATAAGAGGCAGTTACTGGGACTGCGAGGCCGACGATCCAGACAATCAATGCTGTAAAGATAGCCGTCAGCAACAATGAGCCACCTGCGTATTGAATCACGATCGAACTAAATTTAAGGCCAAGACCGGTGAGGGTAACAGTACCAACAATCAGGCCTGCACCCGCACAGGTTGCAGCAATCGCGATTACGCCTGTAGAACCAGACGAGAGTGCTTTGACCAAATTGGATTGATAAAGACCAGAAAGGATAGGCTCTTTGCCTCTAAACCAGGCCCAGGGAATGATGGCAGTATCTTCGCGCAACATGCTAGTTAGGGCTGAAACAACGGTAGCCCAAAAGACGGACATCACAGGCGAGAAACCAAACATCATGAACACCACGATGGAGATTAGAGAGAAAAAATGGAACCAATATTTTTTAGTTAACTGCCAGGCGCTTTCTGCGGCTTGGAATTGCATATTTTTCATGCCGTACTTACGGACATCAATTTCAACCATGACAAACAAACCAAGGTAGAAGAGAATCGTGGGAATGGTTGCCATGAGCAACACATCTAAATAGGAGATTTTGAGGAAGTCAGCAATCAGGAAGGCAGCGGCACCCAATACGGGTGGTGAGATGATGGCGCCAAGTCCGCCCGCAGCCAAAAGACCCCCTGCAGCATTTTTTTCGTAACCCACTTTTTCAAGCATAGGTGCAGCCACAGAGCCGACCGTAACGGTCGTTGCAACACCGGACCCTGATGGGCCGCCCATGAGGAAGGAGGATAAGACAATCGTTCTACCTACTCCAGAGGATTTGCCACCCATTGCTGCAAAAGAGAAGTCGATGAAGAATTTTCCTGCGCCAGTAAATTGCAAAAAGGCACCAAAGATAGTGAAAAGAATAATTAAGGTTGCAGAGACGTCGACCGCAGTGCCATAGATGCCTTCTAGACTCATAAACATGTAGCCTACTAGCCGATCTAAGTCATAACCTTTGTGAGTCCAGGGGGCGGGAAGGTAGTTACCAAAGAAGGCATAGAGCAAGAAAAGCACTGTAACTGTTACTAGTACCATGCCATTGGTTCTTCTCACACCCTCGAGAATCAGCAGGATGAGCACAATGCCAATCATGACGTCAGTAGAATTTGGGGCGGTGTTTCTATCCATCAAATCATCACCGCCGGCCAGAATGTAATAAGCGATGGCAACCGAGCCTATGGCAAACACAATATCCCAAACCATCAATTTGTTTTTAAAGCGGGCGGTAATGGGAAAGCTTAGGAACAATAAAAATAAGACTAGGGCAACGTGAATGACTCTGAGTTGATGGGTCGGAACGATTGAGTAGGCTGCATACAAGTGAAACAACGACATGCCCACTGCCACTAGCGTGATAAATATCGCCAATAGACCTTTGTAATCATTAGAGTCTCCCTCTTCTTGCTTAATGAAGGCGTCTAACTTTTCTTGGGTTTCGTTGTCAATCACATTTTGGTTCATGTCTTAACCAGTCTATTTTTATATTTATATACAGCACTAAAGCAGAAGGGGTGAGATTAACTCACCCCGTTACGGCTTAGTTTACTTTGATACCTTTTTCCTTAAAGTACTTCAATGCGCCTGGATGATAAGCAATCGGCGAGGCATTCGCTTTTTGGTTTTCTAGTTTGATATTTCTGTACTCAGCATGTGAGCGAACCAGTTCAAGCTGATTATCAAAAACAGCTTTAACAATTTTATAGGCTTCTGCATCAGACATAGAGGCATTCACAACCAAAAGATTGGCAACCGCTGCCACATTGTTATCTTTTTCCATGCCGCTATAAGTTTGCTTTGTAATCATGGCTGGGAAGTAAAGATTGCCATATTTTTTATTCATAGCGGGAACTTCAGCCGCACTGTCTACCATGACAATTTTCATGCTGGGGCTATTGGCAAGATCGGTTACAGCTGCTGTTGGTAAGCCACCAACCCAGAAGAAAGCATCGATTTTGCGGTCTTTAACAGCATTGACTGACTCTGCAACACTCAAGCGCTCACGCTTGACATCTTTGTCTTTATCAAGGCCAGCAGCCTCGAGCAAACGAAACGCCATCACTTCAGTTGCGCTACCAGGTGAGCCGGTGCTTACTCGCTTACCTTTTAAATCTTTCATGGTCTTAATGCCAGTGGATTCGACAGTAGCAACGTGCATTTGGTTTGGATACAGAATGAGTAAATTTCGCAAATCTATTGGCTTGCCCTTGAATTTATCTTCACCTTCTTTTGCATCTTTAGCAGCATCAGCCATTGAGAAAGCAACATAAGGTTTGCCAGTCCCAACCAGTTTTAAATTGTCAACTGAGCCACCTGTTACTTCAGCAGTCGCAGACATTCCTGACACATGCTTAGATAAAACAGAGGCTAAGCCTCCACCCATTGGATAGTAAACGCCACCAGTACCACCGGTTGCAATAGAAATATTTTGCGCTTGTGCGGCGCCAAATATCATGGTGAGTGATACGGTAATGATTTTGATTAGTTTCATTCAGTTATCTCCTTTGATACGTTTATTAAATTACAAGCCCGGCATACTAAAATTCATTTTTTGCAACTCTCCCAACAACTTTGCTTGCTGGTCTGCGCTTAACTGCATGAGCGGTGGGCGCACGCGCAACCACTCAGAATCTTTGCTGTAATGCGCCACAGCTGTTTTCATACCAGCAATCATTTGATATTGAGCAAAAATTGAGCGTACTTGATCGAGAGCATCTTGACGTTGATCTGCGTCAGATTCTCTCCAATGAGCCGCTAATTCTGAGATAGCTCTAGGGTTTATGTTGGCGGTAGCAGAGATACAGCCGACCCCACCCGCGCGCAAGGCCCGCATTAAGAACGATTCGCTGCCAGCGTAAACGCGGAAGCCGGATGGTGCCAAGAGCTTGATCACAGATTCTGTGTAGGACCAATCGCCGGAGCTGTCTTTCATGCCAACAACAGTCTTCGAATACTCTTTATGCAGTCGCTCTAATAAAGAAAGGCTGAGGTTAATCTTAGTCACTGGTGGAATGTTGTAGATGTAGATATGCAATCCCGCATCCCCCACTTTTTGAATTACTTCTGAGAAGTAGGCAAAGAGACCATCATCTGTAACATCTTTGTAGTAGAACGGTGGCAGCATCAATACGCCCGCACATTTATGCTGAACTGCATGACGAGTCATCGTCACAGTAGCATCAATCGAGGTTGCACCTGTTCCCGGCATCATATGCGCTGGGTTTAATCCACCCTCGATTAGGCTGGTTAAGGTACCCATCTTTTGTGGATCAGATATGGAGTTTGCTTCTGAGTTGGTTCCAAAAATCGCCTGGCCTACACCGTTAGACTCTAGCCACTGACATTGCTTGAGTAATTTTTGTGCATCTGGACTGCCATCTGCTTTAAATGGAGTTAATACTGGCGAGAGGACTGCAGGCAGTGTGGAAGGGTGTAGAGAAATAGTCATGCTTGCTCCGATTTAATTTTTAACTTCAGTCAGAAGTGGCTGTTGATTATAAAAAGCTTCTAAATTGTCTATTGCTAAATTTGTCATCAATTGTCGCGTTTCTGAGGTTGCACTACCAATATGCGGCGTTAGTAAGACATTATCAATATTTAAGAACTCGGGGTGAGGATTTGGTTCATTTTCAAACACATCGAGCGCTGCGCCAGCAATTATTTTTTGTTGCAGTGCAACTAAAAGTGCGCTTTCATCTACTACGCTGCCTCGAGCAATATTCATCAGATACCCTTTTGCCCCCAAAGCATCCAAGACCTCAGCATTGATCATCTTCTCGGTAGCAGGGCTTGCAGGGCAGGTGAGGATCAGTACATCGGATGCCTGCGCTAACGCCTTGATATCAGGGTAGTAGTCGTAGGCAAGTTCCTTACGGCTTGGTCCAGTATAGGCAAGCTTGACTTTGAAGGGTTCTAGACGTTTTGCAAGATCCTGCCCAATCCGCCCCATTCCCGCAATTCCCACGCACTTGCCAGCAAGAGTGGTCGTGATGGCAAAAGGCGCTTTGGACCATTTGCCGCTCTTAACGAAGGCCTGCGCCTCAGGAATCTTACGTAGGAGGCTAAATAGCATGCCTATAGCCAATTCGCAGACGGCATCATTGAGTACCCCTGGGGTATTGCTGGCCTTAATCCCGTGGGCCTTGAAATAGTCGAGGGGGAGATTGTCATAACCCACCCCACAGGTAGCAACCATTCGAACAGTTGGTATTTGCTGGAGTAATCCTGACGGAATCTGCGTGTTTGAGCGGGTGAGAATAGCGGTAAAGCTTCCTGCTGGGGGCTTGCCCTGAGGGTCGAGTAGTTTGCTGGTGCTCAGTCGCCTATCGATCTCCATTTGCATGATTTCTGGAAATTGGCCGACCTGCAGTACCGAATTGACTGGGATCATGTCTCGCTTACTTTTTTATTGGAATAATGAAGGGATTGTAAGAGGATTTGTGATCCTTATCTTGCCACTGAAGGAGAAATTGAGATGTTGTTTACCCCCGCTGAAACTAAAGTCGTCATCGTTGGTGGCGGCACTATGGGTGCTGACGTGGCAGCCGTCTGTGCACGCGGTGGCTGTGCAGTTCAGGTAGTGGAGCCCACTACGGAGCGTCTTGCACTCTTGCCGGATTATTTTGCAAACACCATGATTGATCTTGGCTATGAGCATCGCCTGCATTTACTTACTACTGCCGGCTCCTTAGGAGAGGTCGATTGGTCAGAGGTGGATTTAGTGATCGAGTGCGTACCCGAGCGCTTAGATATCAAGCAAGAGCTATTTGCCAAACTGGAGCAGTATGCAAAACCAGAAGCGGTCTTAGCAAGTAATAGTACGAGCTTTCCGATTAGCGATATTGCGAAGGGTTTAAAAACATCAGCGCGCATGATTGGTTTGCATTTTTTCATGCCGGCACATTTAATACCTTGCGTAGAAGTTGTCTACGGAGAGAAGACTTCACCGATGGTAGGTGAAAGCCTTTCTAGATTAATGACCGCCTGCGGTATGGTGCCAGTCACGGTTAAAAAAGATTTACCCGGTTTTTTAGCGAATCGTTTACAGCATGCGCTCTCGCGTGAAGCTTTTGCAATGGTCGATGCTGGTATTGCCAGTCCAGAGGATATTGATAAGGCGGTCCGTTTTGGCTTTGGCTTTCGCTACATTGCAGCTGGACCTGCGATGCAAAGGGATCATGCGGGGCTTGATGTCCATGGTGCCGGCGGCACAACGATTTATCCCACTCTGAATAATTCTCCTAATATTGCTAAATGCTTAAGTGATCGTGTTGCTAGTGGCAAGCTCGGCATGAAAACTGGCGAAGGTTTTTATTCTTGGACTGCAGAGACGATGAAAGCAGAGCGTGAGCGCTATCAAGAAGCTTTGCGTGCGGGCTTAAAGATCATTCAAAAAGATCTTCCAGAAATCAAGTAATAAAACCTTAAGTGAGATCTTTGAGATGGAGCGTTCTTAGTTGGGGTGCTAAGCGATAGGTGACGAGCACTACAACTATCGTTGCGGCGCCACCAAAGATAATAGACGGAACAAGTCCCATGAGGCTTGCCGCAATGCCCGATTCGAGCGCGCCTAATTCATTAGAGGATCCAATAAAGATTCCATTGATAGAGCTAATTCTTCCGCGCATATGATCAGGTGTCGTTAGCTGCATGATGCTGCTACGAATGACAACTGAGATTGAGTCGCAGCAGCCAGAAATAAATAGAAAGAGGGCGCAGAGCCAGATATTGTTAGAGAGTCCGAAAGCGATAATGGCAAGTCCAAAACCACCTACTGACCAAAATAAATATTTTCCAGAGTCTTCTAGTAATGGACGACGTGCTAGGTAAATTCCAGTAAGCACCGCACCGGCTGCTGGTGCAGCCCTCAGTATTCCAAGGGTTTCTGGGCCAGCATTGAGTACCTCTTTTACAAAAGCTGGCAGGATAGAAACAGCCCCGCCCAAGAGAACGGCAAACATATCTAAAGCCATGATGCTGACAATCAATTCATGCTTTCTAACGTAATGAATGCCCTCCAGGAGGCTTTTGAAGAAGTTTGTGCTTAAGCCTTCCGGTTTCTCATGAGTAATGTGAATTAAGGTGATGCCGTATAAGCCCACTACCCCACTCAATGCTGCTACAGCGTAAGTCCACTCTAGTCCAGCAAACCCAATCATGAGGCCGCCTAGGCCGGGGCCAGCTACCACACAAATCTGAAATGCAGAGGATGCATAAGCTGTATAACGAGGCATTTGCGCTCTAGGAATAATTTGCCCAAAGATGGCTTGATAGGAGGGGCGCAGTAGGGCGCGTGCCAGACCTAAAAAAGCCACGGCGGTATAAATCAATGGGACCGGTGGGGTAAGCCAGTCCAGCGCTACAGCAGTTAAAAATAATCCGACGGCAATGTGAAGTAGGCAAGCGATCGCTGCAATGAGCTTACGGGAGTAGCGATCCACTGCATGCCCAGCATAAAGAGCCAAGATGAAATAAGGAACAAGCTCTGCTAGGCCCACGAGTCCAAGGGAAACCACGCTATTGGTGATTTCATAGAGATGCCAACCTACCGCCACCATCATCATTTGGTAGCTTAGAGTCGTACCAATGCGATAGAGCAGGAGAGTTTTAAAGGCTTGACTGGTTTTCATGAATTTTGCTTAGTGTAATGGGACTAGTCATTTATGCTTGGAGAATGAAAAAAATCATTCGTATCTGGGATTTGCCAGTTCGCCTATTTCATTGGCTATTAGTCATCTGCCTGATCACTAGTTTTGTGACTGTGAAGATCGGTGGTAATGCAATGGATTTCCACGCAAGAGCAGGCTACTGCGCTCTGGCCTTAATTATTTTTAGGATCTGCTGGGGCTTTGTTGGCTCTCACCATGCTCGCTTTGTGAATTTCATGCCAAGCCCTAAAAGCTTGCTTGGCTATGTGTCCGGTAAAACTAAAGCAGGACTTGGCCATAATCCATTGGGCGCCATGTCAGTCTTAGCCTTAATTACTTCAGTCGGTTTGCAAGCGATCACTGGTCTGTTTGCAAACGATGACATTATGTTTGAAGGCCCATTTGCAAAGTATGTTTCAAATGACATGGTTGCACTATTGACCTCTATTCACCATCTTAATGAAACAGTGCTGATTATTTTGATTGCGCTTCATTTGTGCGCCATTTTGTACTATCAAAAATATAAAGGTGAAAATTTAATTAAGCCCATGCTGCTAGGTGATAAAGAAATAGACCCAAGCGAGGAGGCAAAATATTCGCCTACTGACTTGGGTCACGCCTCCAAAGATGGAGGTCTGCAACGCGGCTTAGCTTTATTACTACTGAGCCTGATCGCGCTAATTTTGGCTTACTTAATTGCTAGCTAATTATTTTTTCTTAAAGTCGTCATGACAATTCTTACAGCTTGCACCTGCAGCAGCAAAGGCCTTTTTAATGGCTTCTTGATCACCTGACTGTGCAGCAGTATTCAGGCTCACGACAGCGAGCTGCATCCTCTCTGAAGCGGCTTTAAATTTGGCATTATCTGACCATATTGCTGGCAGTGCGCCACCACCTTCAGTACCTTGACCAAAAGCTTGCCATGGGAGCGTTGCCATCATAGAAACAACAGCCGCATTCTTCGCAACTTCATCTTTATTAAATGGAACCTCCCCTTTAACTACCGCGCCAATTTTTCCAAAGGAATTGGCCATGACTGTGAATACGCTCTGGCGATATTTAACCGCGTCTTCTGCCTTTTTAAATTGTGCAAAGGCAACTCCTGCGCTAGCCAGCAGTGTTGGTGCAAGTATTGCAAAAACAAGATGTTTGAGTTTCATCGTGGGCTCCAGTAATTTCAATCGATTAAAAAAGCGAAGGGCTTTGAGAGCGAGCATACTCCCGAAGATGTGTTTTTGCTGGCCATGATCTCCTAGAAAATCATTTGCAATGGTAGTGTGATGAAGTAGACAGCCCACTTGAAAAAGGCGATCAAGGGTTCCATCCAAAGAGTACCAATAATCCCAGTAAAGACCAGTGCCAGCACAATAAAAAAGCCCCATGGCTCTAGTTTTCCCAGTGCAATGGATTGTCGAGCAGGCAATACGCCGGCCAGTATGCGGCCACCATCTAGTGGGGGGAGTGGGAAGAGGTTAAACACTAAAAGACCCAGATTCCAGGTAATACCAGCTTGGGATACAGCAAGCAGGAAGCGTTCATCTACGCCAAATCCAACCAGGCTGATGAGGAGAATCGCCCAAACCAAGGCTTGAATAAAGTTGGATCCAGGGCCGGCCAAAGCCACCCAAATTGAGTCAATACGGGGATGGCGTAGGCGTCCAAAGTTCACCGGTACGGGTTTGGCATACCCCACCAAGAAGGGGGATTGGGTCAAAATGAGGAGCAAAGGAATGAGGATTGTACCTACGGGATCTATGTGTTTAAGAGGATTGAGGGTGACCCTCCCCAGCATATAAGCAGTGTTATCGCCGAGTTTGCGGGCTGCATAGCCATGGGCAGCCTCATGGATCGTAATAGCGAAAATCAAAGGAATCGCATTGATGGCAATAGCTTGGATAGAATAGTCAGTAATCATGGCAATATGATATCTAGAGGAGTGAAAAGTGACTGAAGATAAGAAACCGCAAACAAAAACCCCAGCTAAACCTGTAGTGGCCAAGCCTGCCGCTCGCCCCCCAGCTCCCAAAGGCCCATCAGGCCCTGGTGGGAGGCCTCAAGCTGGTTTTGGTGGCGGCAAAGGGATGATGCGCAAGGCTGGCCGCGGCCGATAGTGGATAATTACATTTCTAATGCATGTATTTATTGAGGATTGAGTATGAACGAATGGCATAAAGAGTCGAAAGAGGAGATCAATAAAAAGATCATTACCTTGATCGTGATGTTGGCAGTCGCTACTAGCTTGGCTATTTTGTTTGCATTGGTTGCAGCTCATACTGGTTACGTATTCGGTTAATCTGTATTAATGACTAGCCATCGCCAACCTGCAGTATTCGTTGGCCATGGCAGTCCGATGTTCGCTATTGAGCCCAATCGCTATACCGCTACTTGGGCTAATCTTGGTAAATCACTCAAGCGTCCTGACGCGATCTTAGTCATCTCTGCTCATTGGGTCACTCGGGGAGTCTGGCTTACTGCGATGCCTAAGCCCAAAACGATTCATGACTTTGGTGGATTTCCACAGGCTTTGTTTGATATACAGTATCCGGCACCTGGAAGCCCTGCGCTTGCTGAGCGCGTAAAAGAACTTCTGGATATTCCGGTTGTGCTTGAGGAGAATGAGTGGGGCATTGATCATGGTGCATGGTCTGTTCTCAGATATCTCTATCCCAATGCCGATATTCCTGTAGTGCAATTGAGTCTGGATGGCTCCTTATCGGCAAGCGCACATTACGAACTCGCAAAAAAATTGCGCCCCTTACGCGAGGAGAATATTTTGATTCTTGCCAGTGGCAACATTGTTCATAATTTACGAACTATTCATTGGGAGGAGGGTGCGACTCCTTATCCATGGGCTCAGCAATTTAATGATTTTTTTGTTTCCGAGATGCGCGCAAATCACTATGACAACTTAATTCACTGGGAACGGTTTGGCGATGCCGCCCATTTATCTATTCCTAGTGCTGAACACTATTGGCCTGCCTTATATATTCTTGCTCAGCAAGAGCTAGGAGAGCAATCCACCGTTTTGGTGGATGGACTGGAAATGGGCTCCATTGGCATGTTAACTTTTTCAATTCAGTAAACATCGAGTATGTGGCCATCAATTCTTGCAATTTTCTGTGGCGCTGGTCTTGGGGCATTGCTAAGGGCGGGCTTTAATCTTGCGACATTAAGCGTCCCCTCAACGCTACCACTAGGAACCTTTATCTCTAATATGGTGGGTGGATACATGATCGGTATTGCTGTAGCCTTTTTTGGCAGTAATCCTAACTTATCGCCAGAGTGGAAATTGTTTGTGATTACCGGTTTCTTGGGGGGTCTCACAACCTTTTCTAGCTTTTCTGCAGAGGTGGTAGTCTTGATTGAGCGCGGTGAACTGGTTTGGGCTCTGGCTACAGCACTACTTAATGTCATAGGCTCTTTGGCCCTAACATTTTTAGGAATCTGGACTTTTCAATCTTTTCGCTAGATTTGGTTATAGTTTGTTTAATCTTTGTAGTATCAATCGACTTATTAAATAAAGGACAAAAAATGAAGACAACCCGTAGAGAATTTTTAGCTTATGGCTCTGCTTTTGCTTTAGCCAATAGCGTTCCCTCCCTGGCATTTGCTCAAAGCAAACCATTATTTGAGTCTATGAATATGTTTATTCCGGCGGCACCAGGAGGTGGTTGGGATAGCACAGGTAGAGCAATTGAAGCTGCAGCTAAAGATGCTGGCCTGGTGGGCTCCTTTCAGTTTGAGAATGTCGGTGGTGCTGGTGGTATGGTGGGTTTACCTCGTTTTGTGAATCAACGCAAAGGACAGGCTAATGCATTGATGGTTGGCGGTTCCGTCATGGTTGGAGCTGCGATTACGAATAAGAGCCCCATTACGATGTCTGATGTCACGCCAATTGCTTGCTTAACTGAAGAAGCTGGAATTATCGTAGTTCCAGTGGATGGGAAAATTAAAACCTGGAAAGATTTTGAAGAAGCGATCAAGGCTAATCCAAAAGCGGTTTCAGTAGCGGGTGGAAGTGCGGGCGGAACCGATCATCAACTTCTGGGTTTGGTGATTAAGGCGCTGGGTAAAAATCCAAGAGATGCTGCCTACGTTGCCTTTGCTGGTGGAGGTCCGGCAAATGCGGCTATTTTAGGTGGACAGGTCACTGCTGGTATCTCTGGCTACTCCGAGTTTGCTGAGCAGATTAAAGCTGGCAAGATGAAGGCACTTGCAGTCTCAGGTAATAAACGCATCCCAGGTGTGGATGTACCAACCTTAAAAGAGTTGGGCGTGAATGTGACGGCAGCAAACTGGCGTGGCATCTTTGGTGCCCCTGGTATCAATGCCGCACAAAAGGCCGCACTGGTTGATTTGGCAACGAAGATGCATGACACCAAAGGCTGGCTCGAGACCTTGGAGAAGCGAAAGTGGACAGATGCTTTTGTCTCTGGAGCTGCCTTTGAAGCCCAGATCAAAAAGTACATTGCTGAAACTGACACTGTTTTAAAAGAACTCGGTCTTGCATGAGTACCCGTTTAGTAGCCAGCTTTTTACTGGTATTTTGTGGGCTGGCTATTTGGCAGGTTTTTCGTATCCCTGAGTCAAGCATGTATTCCGAAGTGGGACCAGTATTGGCCCCTTCGGTACTAGTTGGCTTACTCACCTTATTAGGCGTCTTTTACTTATTGTCAACAATCAGTAGTAAGGCTCCTGATTGTGTACATCAAGAAGAAGAGCGTCCATTACCTGGTGGCTCAAGACGTGTTTTGTATTTACTGGGTGGCGGTTTTGCCTTTATTCTTCTTGCCAAATTGATTGGCTTTTTAATTCCTGCAACGCTCTGTGGTCTAGGGGTGTCGATGGCTTTTGATGCGAAGTTTAATCTCAAAACGATCCTGATGGTCTTGGCCATTGCCGGCGCATTTTGGACGCTTTTTTCTGCAATTCTGGGTGTTGACTTAGGCCCACTTGTGAATTTTGCTTTCTAAGTAAAGATCGTGATGAGTTCATTTGATTCTCTGATGCAGGGATTTACCGTTGCATTGCAACCCATGACTCTGATGTATGGATTTCTGGGTTGCTTGGTGGGCACTTTGGTGGGAGTGCTTCCTGGCATTGGCCCAGCACTAACCATTGCTCTATTGTTACCCTTAACATTTAAGGTTCCTGCCACTGCAATTTTTGTTCTCTTTGCCGGCATCTATTACGGCGCGATGTATGGAGGATCAACCACCTCGATTCTTCTCAATACCCCGGGTGAATCTGCCACGATTGTCACTTCGCTGGAAGGTAATAAGATGGCCCGTCGCGGCAGGGCTGGTCCAGCGCTGGCTACAGCTGCCATAGGAAGCTTTGTGGCGGGAACGATTGGCACTATTGCCTTAACTTTTTTCGCGCCTTGGGTGGTTAATGCTGCGCTTGCGTTTGGGCCAGCTGAATACTTTAGTCTGATGGTGCTTGCTTTAGTGACTGTTTCAGCTGTATTGGGTAGCTCAGCATTGCGTGGCCTGATTAGTCTGATTGCGGGTCTACTATTTGGTTTAGTGGGGATTGATTTACAAACAGGGCAGCCCCGTTTTACCTTTGGTCAGCCGGAATTTTTGGACGGTATTGAAGTCACGATTGTGGCGGTTGGTTTGTTTGCCGTTGGCGAGGCTTTGTATTTGGCGTGGCAAGGAAAAGAAAATAAAAAGACTGAGGTCTTGGCTGTTTCAGGAAGTCTCTGGCTATCGAGAGAAGACTTTTCAAGATCATGGAAGGCTTGGATTAGGGGAAGCTTATTAGGCTTTCCAATTGGAGCCATGCCTGCTGGCGGTGCTGAGTTGCCAACCTTACTGTCCTACTATACCGAAAAGAAACTTTCTAAAAAGCCAGAAGAATTTGGGCACGGCGCGATTGAAGGCGTTGCAGGACCAGAGGCTGCAAACAATGCTTCTGCTGCTGGAGTCCTGATGCCTTTATTAACTTTGGGAATACCGACCTCTGCTACTGCAGCCATTATTTTGTCTGCCTTTGAGTCTTATGGTATTCAGGTTGGCCCAAGCTTATTTACGCAGCAAAGTAGTTTGGTTTGGACATTAATTGCCAGTCTTTATATTGGCAATGTCATTCTATTAGTGCTCAATTTACCTTTAGTCGGGCTATGGGTCAAGCTCTTGAAAATTCCGCCGCAATGGCTCTACGCTGGCATTGTGGTGATTTCAGTTGCCGGTGTTTACGGCACATCAAATTCTGTTTTTGATGTGGGCCTATTATTTTTCTTTGGACTATTGGGATTTGCAATGCGTCGTTTTGACTTTCCTGCCGCTCCCATGATTATTGGTCTTATTCTGGGGCCAATGGCTGAACAGTCGATGCGCCAAGCTCTGACGATCAGTCAGGGTAACTGGAGTACATTCTTTACTCGGCCGATTTCTGGAACGCTAATGGCAGTGGCAATTGCCTTGTTAGTGGTTCCGAATGTACTTCGAATCATTCGGGCGCGCAAAGTAGCGCTTTAAATAAACCCAGCCCCACCGACGATTGCCCCCAGAGCAATGAGGTAGAGGGGGTGAATTTTTTTAGATAATACGGTAACGATCATTACGCCAATCGTGAGAAGAGTTGCCGTCCATTGACTATTAAAACTCCTAGCCAATTCCCATGATGATGTCAGCACTAAGCCTACCGCTAAGGCTGCAGCAGCATATTGAATCGTCTGTTTCTTTTCTAGATCTTGAATGCCGGTGATATAGCGCTCAAGATAAAAAACCATAATTGAAGATGGCCAGCAAATCGCAATCGATGCCACTAAGGCTCCTAGCACTCCATAGATATGCCATCCAATCAATGTAATTGCCATGAAATTAGGGCCTGGAGCTGCCTGTGCAATTGCGAAAAAATCGGCAAAAGTTTGAGCGCTCATCCAACGTTCTTGGGTCACTACGAGGTCAAAGAAAGTGGGCAGTACTGCAATAATTCCACCAAAAGCGACCGCAGATAAAAGAGAAAGTTTGATAAATAAGGTCAATAACAAGGTCATTTTTTTCTAACCTTTTTTCTTGCGAAATAGAACGCAGCCGGAGCGACAATGAAGACCACCCAACCGAGCGCCAAATTGAAATACGCACCAGCAACAATAGTGAGTGCAATCACGATCATCATGGGAGGATAGCGAAACTCATCTTTGAGCATTTTTAATCCAGTGCCGGCAATGAGCCCTACTCCCACTGCAGCAACCCCTTTTAAAGCCCCTTTGACATACTCTAAATAGCTATAGTGGTCATACAGCATAGCGAGTAGGATGACTATAAAAATAGGCCCAAGAGTGAGGCCTAATGCAGATGCAAGTGCTCCGCGGGCTCCGCAAAATCTGGAGCCCACACAGATTGATAGATTGATCACATTAGGTCCGGGCATGATTTGGCATACCCCCAGAATTGCGCTAA
>JBIISV010000086.1:0-7945 GCA_044340835.1 Polynucleobacter sp. | reverse complement strand
GATCTAGCATCATGACTACGAACAAGAAAAGCACCATTACCGCGCCAACATAAACCAGAATCAAAGCTAAGCTTAAGAACTCGGCCTTAAGTAGCATCCATAGGCCAGAGGCACAAAAGAAAGCGAGTACCAAAAATAGGGCGGCATGCACAGGATTACGGGCAGTCACCACACGCAAAGCAGAAATTACCAAAAGACCTGCAAAGGCATAAAAGAACACTGCGAATAAAGTGGATGGATTAAATGTCATATATATTTGCGCTCTTTCGATTATCGATAAGCTGCATCAGCTTCACGATTGGCGGCAATCTCTTTTTCATACTTATCACCAACCGCTAAAAGCATTTCTTTAGTGAAGTACAAGTCACCGCGCTTGTCACCGAAATACTCAAAAATATTGGTTTCGACAATCGCATCTACTGGGCAAGCCTCTTCGCAGAAGCCACAGAAAATGCACTTTGTTAAATCGATGTCATAACGACTGGTACGACGCGTACCGTCATCACGCTCAGCGGTTTCTATGGTGATTGCATAGGCAGGACAAACAGCCTCGCATAATTTACAACCAATACAACGCTCTTCCCCATTTTCATAACGGCGTAAAGCATGTAAACCACGAAAGCGAACCGATTGCGGGGTCTTCTCTTCAGGATATTGCACGGTGATTTTAGGCTTAAAGAGATAGTGGCCGGTTATTGACATACCAACCAAAATATCTTTGAGCATCAAACTATCGAGGAATTGGGAAAATTTCTTAAACATGATTGATCAACTTATTTCCAAATATTCCATGGGGATACAACCCATGCGCCAACGACAACGACCCAAAATACGCAGATAGGAATGAAGATCTTCCAACCCAAGCGCATGATTTGGTCATAGCGATAGCGTGGCAAGGTAGCGCGCAACCAAATAACACACGACAAAAGCAAGAAGGTTTTAGCAAATAACCAGAAGAAACCGGGTATATCACGGAGGATTGGCAAATCAACGATTGGCAACCAACCGCCTAAGAACATCGTAGACGCTAAGGCGGCAATCAAGATCATATTGGCGTACTCAGCCAAGAAGAACATCGCATATGCCATGCCCGAATACTCAACCATGTGGCCAGCAACAATCTCGGACTCACCCTCTACTACGTCAAATGGATGGCGGTTAGTTTCGGCAACACCAGAAATAAAGTAAATCACGAACATTGGGAGTAATGGCAGCCAATTCCATGAAAGAAAATTCAATCCGATACTCGCAAAATAGCCCTGCTCTTGTGAAGCCACAATCGCACTCAGATTCAAAGAACCAGAGGTCAACAATACCGTAACCAATGCAAAGCCCATAGCGATTTCATAAGAAATCATTTGCGCGGAAGCCCGCATCGCACCAAGGAATGGATACTTAGAATTGGAGGACCATCCAGCCAAGATCACACCATAAACACCAATCGAGGAAATTGCCATCACATACAGCAAGCCAGCATTCACGTCAGCTAAGACCATTTTGGCCTGAAAGGGAATAACCGCCCAAGCAGCAAAAGCAGGCATGATGACCATCACTGGTGCAATGAAATACAAAACCTTACTCGCTTGAGTCGGAGCAATAATTTCCTTCATCAATAACTTCAATGCATCTGCAATTGGTTGTAATAAACCCAATGGACCAACGCGATTAGGGCCGATGCGGATATGCATCCAGCCAATGAGCTTGCGTTCCCACAGAGTCATGTAAGCCACAGCAGCAAACATCGGTAATACGATGATCACAATACGCACCAAAGCCCAAACGAGTGGCCATAGCGATCCAAAGATGGCTTCGCCTTGAGTAGTAATAAGGTTCAAGAAGTTATCCATCTCGTCCCTTATACCTTACTCACAGTTACAGGGCCGAACATCGATCCTAATTGAGCACTGGCTATTGTCCCAGCGGAAATTCTGACGCAACCACTAGCTAAGTTCGCCTCTAAGGTAGCCGGCAAATCAACCGACTGAGTACCTTGAGTCACGCGCAGAGCAGCACCCTCTATTAAACCTAACTCATTAAAAAGTGCCTGACCCAAACCAATCTGGTTGCTACGCTTTGCATCGCGCGTTAACTGCAGTGCTGATGAACGACGCACAATTTGGTCGCCAGCATAAATACCAACGTCAGATAAACGCTCAAGACCAATCAAGGGCGTCAAATTGCTATTCATTAAAGTATTTGCGGTCGAACGATTACTGAGCTTGGTACAGTAGTTTTCACCAAGTGCCTCACCCAATACTTCTTCAGGCATGTTGTAGAGAAATCCATCGACATCCAACAAGCCGCCCAAAACACGCAGTACTTTCCAGGCTGGACGGGAATCACCTAGAGGCTTGACTGAAGGTTGAATCGTTTGCACCCTGCCTTCTGCATTCACAAATGTAGATACGGATTCTGTAAATGTAGAGATAGGCAAAATGACATCTGCTACTTCCAAGAGATCAGCGCTCTGATACGCGCTTAAGGCAATTACAGTGCTAGCTTTAGCTAATGCCACGCGCGCCTTCTCGGGATTCGGTAAATCAGCGTCTGGTTCAATATTCATCAAGAGCACTGCACGGCGTTCACCGGATAATACCGATTCAACACCAACAGCGTTGGCATTGACCAAGCTAGCACCAACAGAATTACCGCCAACTGGCAAGAAGCCTAAAGTTGCGCCAGTTTGATCGGCAATAAATTGTGCCAAGAAATGCAAGTCAGATGCTTCTGGATGGGCAATTGCGGCAGAACCCAATAATACTGAAACCGATGTACCAGAAAGCAAACTATCTGCAATCTGTTGTGCTGTAACAGAAACCGGCAAGTTAGCTATGCCAGCTGGAGCGTTAGCAGATTTCGCTTTGGCTAGCGCTAATGCAACTTCACTTAATGTATTGAGCCACGCACTTGGAGTTGCAGCAATACCAGTGGCAGGAATAAACCAGTCATCACCACCAGCATCAACACGTAAAACCTGTAAACCACGCTTAGCTGCAGCACGAAGCCGTGAAGCTATCAATGGCTGCTCTTTACGCAAAAAGCTACCAATCACAAGAATACGATCTTGCTCACCTAATTTACTAATCGGCATACCTAACCATGGGGCAGAAGCAGCACCCTTGATGTCGGTTTGACGCAGACGAGTCTCTACTTGATTAGAACCCAAACCACGAATCAATTTTTGAAGTAAAAACAATTCTTCTGAACTAGAAATTGGGTGAGCTAGGGCAGCAACTGACTCCGGACCATATTCGGCAGAAATCGTTTTTAGCGAATGGGCAACATAATCCATTGCAGATTGCCAATCAGTCTCAAGCCACTGACCACCCTGCTTTACCATTGGGGTTGTAATACGATCAGCGCTATTTAAACCTTCATAGGAAAAGCGATCACGATCACTAATCCAGCATTCATTAACAGCATCATTCTCTAAAGCAACAACACGCATGACTTTATTAGCTTTGGTTTGAACGGTAGTATTTGCACCAAGACTATCGTGTGGACTTACTGAACGCTTACGACCCAATTCCCAGGTGCGGGCAGCATAACGAAATGGCTTGCTAGTTAATGCACCAACCGGACAAATATCGATCATATTTCCAGATAACTCTGAATCAATGGTTTGACCAGCAAAGGTGGTGATTTCAGAATGCTCGCCACGATTCACCATGCCTAACTCCATCACGCCAGCCACTTCTTGGCCAAAACGTACGCAACGAGTACAGTGAATACAACGTGTCATCTCCTGCATGGAGATCAATGGACCTACATTCTTATGAAAGACAACACGCTTATCTTCCTCATAGCGTGAATTCGATTTACCGTAACCAACCGCTAAATCTTGTAACTGGCACTCACCACCTTGATCGCAAATCGGACAATCTAAGGGATGGTTAATGAGGAGGAACTCCATTACCGAACGCTGAGCTTCAACGGCTTTAGCGGAATGTGTAAAGACTTTCATCCCCTGTGTCACTGGAGTTGCACAAGCTGGCAATGGTTTAGGTGCCTTCTCCACTTCTACCAAACACATACGACAATTAGCAGCGATAGATAATTTCTTGTGATAGCAAAAGTGAGGTATGTAAGTCCCGAGCTTACTTGCGGCGTGCATCACCATCGAACCTTGCGGAACTTCTACTACCTTACCATCCAATTCGATTTCAACCATGCTCACTTTAAGATATCCCGTGCTCAATGTCTTATAAAGGTTTCGTAGAATCTAAGCAGCGCTTATGTTCTACGTGATACACAAATTCATCCATGTAATGCTTCAACATGCCACGAACTGGCATAGCGGCAGCATCACCCAAAGCACAAATTGTACGGCCCTGAATGTTAGCTGCAACGTCATTCAATAAATCTAAATCTTCTGGGCGTCCTTCACCATGCTCAATACGACTAACAATGCGCCATAGCCAGCCTGTACCTTCGCGACATGGTGTGCACTGTCCGCAAGACTCTTCGTGATAGAAGTAGGATAAGCGCTCCAAGGCACGAACCATGCAACGCGTTTCGTTCATGACAATGACTGCACCTGAGCCCAACATCGAACCTGCTTTTGCAATACTGTCGTAATCCATGGTGAGATCCATCATCTGCGCACCAGGAATCACTGGAGCAGAAGATCCCCCAGGAATCACCGCCTTCAGTGGTACACCATTACGCATGCCACCAGCCAACTTAAGTAGGTCAGCAAATGGGGTACCCAATGGAATTTCATAATTCCCTGGATAAGTCACATCACCAGAGATAGAAAAAATCTTGGTACCGCCGTTATTTGGCTTACCCAACTCTAAATACGCCGGACCACCGATAGCCATAATGAATGGCACAGCAGCAAATGTTTCAGTGTTATTGATCGTAGTGGGCTTGCCATACAAACCAAAGCTCGCCGGAAACGGCGGCTTAAAGCGAGGTTGACCCTTTTTACCCTCTAATGATTCCAAGAGAGCAGTCTCTTCGCCGCATATATAGGCACCCCAACCCGGAGTAGCATGCAATTGAAAGCAAAAATCGCTACCCAAAATTTTGTCGCCTAGATAACCTGCGGCACGGGCCTCATCAAGAGCCTCCTCAAAACGAGAGTAGACCTCCCAAATTTCACCATGGATATAGTTGTAACCCATGGTAATACCCATGGTGTAGGCACCAATAATCATGCCCTCAATCAAGGCATGAGGGTTGTAACGCATGATGTCACGGTCCTTAAATGTGCCCGGCTCACCTTCGTCACTATTGCAAACTAAATACTTTTGACCCGTGAATTGACGGGGCATAAAGCTCCACTTCAATCCTGTTGGGAAGCCTGCGCCTCCGCGGCCACGCAATGAGGATCCTTTTAATTCTGCAATGATGGCATCTGGTGTAATTTTGTCATTAATGATGCGACGCAACTGTTGATATCCACCACGACTTTCGTAATCCTTTAAACGCCAGTTTTCACCATTCAATCCAGCCAGGATCAAAGGCTTAATATGTCTATCGTGCAAACTGGTCATGCCCGGTTCCCTTCTGCACGTAGCTCATTCAATAGAGCGTCAATCTTTTCCTTACTCATGAAGCTACACATACGCTTGTCATTCACGAGCATCACGGGTGAATCACCGCATGCACCCATGCACTCACCCTCTTTTAAAGTAAATGTGCCACAAGAAGTTGTCTCGTTATAGCCAATATCAAGAGTATCTTTTAGATGCCTTGCAGCAGTTTCACCATGGGTTAACTGGCAAGGCAAATTAGTGCAAATCACCAGCTTATATTTACCGCTCGGCTTAGTGTTGTACATATTGTAAAAAGTAGCCACTTCGTCAACAGCAATCGTTGGCATATCCAAGATTTTCGCAACTGTAGCAATGACCTCCGGTGAAACCCAACCTACTTCAGTTTGAGCGGCAATTAAAGCGGCCATCACAGCGGACTGTTTTTGATCTGGCGGGTATTTCGCAACATTGCGCGCAATATCTGCGAGCGTTTTGTCAGATAGTTGAAGAGTCGTTGTCATAAATTCATCCTTGGCGCGCTGTATTAGCGGTCAATCTCTCCGAACACAATATCTTGGGTTCCAATAATGGTTACAGCATCAGCGAGCATGTGGCCACGTGACATCTCATCCATAGCGGAAAGATGCACAAATCCAGGCGCGCGAATCTTCATACGGTATGGCTTATTAGCGCCATCGGAAATTAAGTAAATACCGAACTCACCCTTTGGATGTTCAACAGCGGAATAAGCCTCGCCATCAGGCACGTGAATGCCCTCGGTAAAGAGTTTGAAATGGTGAATCAACTCTTCCATATTGGTTTTCATATCCACACGATTTGGTGGCGATACTTTATGGTTATCGCTCATCACAGGGCCATCATTTGCTTTGAGCCATGCTACGCATTGTTTAATAATGCGATTAGATTGACGCATCTCTTCCATGCGAACTAAATAACGATCGTAAGAATCGCCATTCACGCCAACCGGAATATCAAAGTCAAGTTTGTCGTAAGTCTCGTAAGGTTGCTTCTTGCGTAAGTCCCACTCAATACCAGATCCACGCAACATGGGGCCGGTGAAACCGAGCTGCAAAGCGCGCTCAGGAGTAACTACACCAATACCCACTAGGCGCTGTTTCCAAATACGGTTGTCCGTCAGTAGATTGCAATACTCATCAACATTGCCATCAAAACGACTAGAAAATTCTTCAATAAAATCTAACAATGAACCGCTACGATTTTCATTTAAACGCTTAATCGCAGAAGTACTACGAATCTTGGACTGAGAGTACTGGGCCATTTGTGTAGGCAGGTCACGATAGACACCTCCAGGACGATAGTAAGCAGCATGCATACGAGCGCCAGAGACCGCTTCGTACATATCGAAAATATCTTCACGATCGCGGAATGCATACAAGAACACTGCCATAGCGCCAACGTCTAGGCCATGACAACCTATCCATAACAAATGGTTCAGTAAGCGAGTTAACTCATCAAACATCACGCGGATATATTGAGCACGTAAAGGAACATCCACTTGTAGCAATTTTTCAACTGCCATGACATAAGCATGCTCATTTGCCATCATCGATACATAGTCCAAGCGATCCATATAGGGAACGTTTTGAATCCAAGTACGTGTCTCTGCTAATTTTTCTGTAGCACGATGCAATAAGCCAATATGTGGATCAGCGCGCTGAATTACTTCACCGTCTAACTCCAACACTAAACGGAGTACGCCATGCGCCGCAGGATGCTGAGGGCCAAAATTGAGAGTGTAGTTCTTAATTTGCGCCATGATTTAGACCGAGTCTCCGTACTGCTTTTCACGCACAATACGCGGAGTAATTTCACGCGCTTCAATTGTGACCGGCTGATAGACCACCCGCTTTTGCTCTGGGTCGTAACGCATTTCTACATTTCCAGAGATCGGAAAATCTTTTCTAAATGGATGTCCAATGAAACCATAATCCGTTAGGATGCGACGCAAGTCTTCATGACCATCAAATAAAATACCGTAGAGGTCAAATGCTTCACGCTCAAACCAATTAGCCGAGGCCCATACTGGTGTTAGAGAAGCAACTACTGGATAGGCATCTTCGGGTGCAAATACCCGAACGCGCAAACGCCAGTTGTGAGCTATGGAGAGGAGATGGGTTGCTACAGCAAAACGCTGACCGCCCCACTGTCCCTCACGAAAATCCTGGTAATCTACACCGCACAAATCAATCAGTTGCTCAAAAGCCAATAAAGGGTCATCACGCAATAGCAAGGCGGATTCAGTATAGCTAGCCGTATGGAGTACAACAGTCACTTCGCCTAGTGCGGTCTCAATAGAATGTACTCGTTTACCTAAAACTTTTTCTAGATTGGCAGCAAGTTGGATTAAGCGATCTGACATGAATTAAGCCTTCCGCGCAATCGTGCTAGTGCGAGCGATCTTAGATTGCAGTTGAATAATT
>JBIISV010000085.1:0-7962 GCA_044340835.1 Polynucleobacter sp. | reverse complement strand
AGAAGTTTGATCAAGCGTTTACCCATGCGTGTAAACCACTCGTGATAAGACAGGCTTCTGGGTGCGCCTTGAGTATCCCCTTCATGCTCATACAAAAAGATCAGATCGATGTCCGAGGATAGGTTGAGCTCTAGGCCGCCCAACTTGCCCATACTGACCACCATGAGGGGCATTTCTGAATCAGTGGCTGAACTCCAAGGGAGCCCAAAACGTCCCTGTAGATCTTCACGAATATAGGCAATCGACAAAGCGATCGCCTCCTCCGCAAAATAACTCAGGGCGTATGTTACCTCCCCTAGGTCGGCCAGGCCATTGAGGTCTCGGAATGCGACCCAAAGCATGAGACGCTGCCTAGCTAACCTCAAATCCGCCATAAATTGAGCCTCATCCTGCTCTGATGAACCCAGAACTTCCCGGCAAGGGTCTAATAAACGCCTAATCCCATCCATATCGACTTTTTGAGGACCCTGGACGCTGAGCCAGTCAAGCCATTCAGGACGAGAATGCAGCCAGCGTTGCGCAAAGCTGGAATGCTGCTTTAAGTATTCAATTTGGTCGGCAAAATCTGTCATCTCTCCATCTTAATCTCACTCCAGACTAAAACCTCAGAAGCTTGGCGATCACCCAAAGGCTGACGGATAATAGAGGCCATGCTTCAAAATATTATCCGGACTCGCCTGCAGAGCGTGCTTCAAAAACGTCCGCCAGGTTCTGGTGGTCGCTGGCGTAGACGCATCCTCATTCTCGCTAGCGTCACTGTGGCTTTTTTTGTACTCGGTCATCTTGCAGTGCGTTTTATTGTCTGGCCTCAGATTGAGAAATCAAAGCCAGCGCTAGAGCGCTTACTGAGCGCTCGGCTAGGCAGCAATGTCACGATGGATGATGTCCAAGTTTCTTGGACGGGCATTCGCCCAAGCTTTGCCATAGCCGGTTTGAGATTTAATAACCCTAATGCCTCTCCTAGCCCTTTGCTCATCGAAAATATTAACGGGCAACTTAGCTGGCTCTCATTCTATTACTTAGTTCCTTATTTCCATGAGATTACTTTTAATCAGGTTCAGCTTTACGTGCAACGCGATGTAAAAGGCGTCGTCTCGCTCGCCGGAATTCCAATGCACAGCTCAGTCAATGATTTCTCTACCGAGAACTGGTTGCTCGCTCAAAACAATATTCAAATAAATAATGCCAGAATATTTTGGGAAGATCAAAAAGGTCGAAACTTAAAAACCGTAATTGATATTGAAGCGGCTCAGTTAAAAAATGGCATTCGTCGCCATGAAGGCCAGTTGATTGCGCAAACTCCTTGGAGTCCAAACCCAATCAAAGTGAAGGCCAACTTTATCCACCATCTTGGTGGGCAAGCGGGTCATTGGCGTAATTGGGTTGGCACTTTTTCATGGGATCTCGCTGATTTAAATCTCAGCCAGATCTCTAAAGATGTTCCACTATCACTTCATGACATGGGAGGCATCCTAGGCTCTAAGGGGAGCCTGAAGTTAGATAGCGGCAAGGCGAATGGAGGCCAGATGTCCTTAACGGCCGATCGTCTCAAGGTGCAGCGAAACAAAGATGAGGGCCCTATTGAATTTGGCAGACTGGAGACCGATCTCATCCAAGAAACAGATGGTGGGCTCAACTCCATCACCACCAAAACATTGGCGTGGCGCAATATTGATAGCCCTACTACTGCCCCACTTACCAATTTAAGTCCAGTCACTTTCCGCTGGCGCCCTCCAAAAGATGGTGGTGAAATTAAAGAATTTGGCTTTGCATCGCCAAAAATACAGCTAAAAGATATTACGCTGTTTGCACTGAACTTACCTTTACCGAAAAAAATTCATCAGTGGCTCAAATTCTCTCAGTCAGATGGAGAGCTTCTGAATTTGGAGGTCAATTGGTCTGAAACTCAATCCGCTTTATCAGGCCTTCCAATAGCCGGCAATTGGTTTTCTGCCAATCGGCTGGATTTTATGATCAGCGCAAAACTGAAAGATATTAGCTTTACTGGAATGAATCAATCGATGCCTTCGGTATCCAACTTATCCGGGAATCTGACCAGCAATCAAAAGCAGGGGAACCTGACGATTGACTCAACTGATCTTGAGCTGGAGATGAGCCATTTTCTATCTGACCCTAAGATTAAGTTCGATAGTGCAAAAGGGAATATCAATTGGTCTAAGCAAAAGGGAGCTTGGTTAGTCAATGCCAAACAACTCCAACTCAGCAATCCTGATATCACTGCCAACCTTGATCTCAGTTATCTTATTGGCGGACCTAAGCAGCCTGATCAGATGACGCTTGATGTAGAGTTTGTTAAAGCGAAATTAGCCACCGCTCATCGCTACCTTCCAGCCGGGATGAGCATGGATAGTCGCCTCTATCTGAGCAAAGCTTTTGATTCTGGAGATATTACTAATGGCTCTTTACGCATTAAAGGCGACCCAAATCAAATCCCATACCCTACTGGAGCCATTGGGGAGTTCAGCTTACACCTGCCTTTGTCAAATGCCACCTTTAATCCTGCGCCCCTGCTAGCAAAAAGTGAAGGTGTTTGGCAGGCATTCAGCAATGCCAGCGGCACTATTGATATGAAGCAATCAAGCGTAAACGTTGACATTAAGCAGGCACACTTTAAAAAAGTAATCCTCACTAATATCAAATCACAAATTCCGAATCTCGGTGTAAAACAACCTAACTTACTTATTACAGGCTTAGTGCAAGGTGAGGCAGCTGAGATCATGGATTATCTCGTCATCTCACCGATTGGATTGCAACAATCCAACCTAGCAAAAAATCTCTCCCTTAGCGGCCCAGTAAGTATTGACCTTGGATTAACCATTCCGCTTTCTGGAAATGAGGGTGCTAACGTAGATGCCAAACTGACATTACCAGGTAACAAGGCTCAATGGGGAGAAATCCCTCCACTAGAAAATCTGAAGGGCAAGATACGCATTACCGAAATCCACCCCGAATTCGAAAATGTCACTGCAAGTTTTCTTGGGGGTGGCATCAAGATTTCTAGCGCTCCACCTGCGCTGGGAAAATCGAGCTTTAGCATCAACGGAAATATTAATGCTAGTTTCATCAAAAATTATATGGCGGAGAATGTCAATTCTCATTTAAATCCCGCACTACTGTCTGCGATGAGTGGGTCGGCAAAATACGAAGGCCTTGTTAGCTTCAATAAATTGGGTAGTCAAACTAATCTCAAGTTCGATTTGCGTGATTGGTCAAGCGCTGCCCCAGTACCCGCCAAGAAATTGGCTGGAACCACTATGCTCGGTGAACTAAACCTGAAAACTTACGTCATCAGCAAATCAAATTCCGTTCGTGCAGATTGGTCTGGTAAGTTAGGGGATCAGTACTTCATCCAGGGAAATCTAGACTCCGCTAATGAAATTAGAAATACATTGGGCATCGGATCTTCAGGCCCACTACCTCAGCAAGGTCTGGCATTACACCTCGCTAGCAACGAACTCAATCTAGATCAATGGATTGCATTTTTAGAAGCGGGGAAACCAACAGGCAAAAATAGTGAGGTGAAAAAATTAGATGCTCCAGAAAGTGAGATTCAAGTTTCCGCTCAACTCAAGAAGCTCATTGCCATCGATCGTGAGTGGACCAATGTCCAGATTAACTCTCAGAAAAAAAATAAAGCTTGGCAAGTTCGTTTGAATTCACCTCAAATTGCTGGTCAAGTGCAATGGTATCCCAGCAATAATGAGCATCCAAGCGGCTTCATTACCGGCAGGCTTACACGCCTTCAGGTGCCGGATCAACAGAGCAGCATAGATTCATCTTCCAAAGAGCTTGCCGCAGAAAAACCAGCCTCTCTCAAAACCCCAATTAGTCCGAATGCGATTCCTAGCTTGGATTTAGCGATTGAGGATTTAAGTTGGACTAAGGCTCAACTAGGTGCGGTGAAGATCAATTCCCAAACTACCCATGATCTATTAAGGCTAGAGTCTCTTCAAATTAGCAATCCTCAAGGAAACTCCATCATTAATGGGCGGTGGATTGCTCGTACCGCAAATAGCGTTGATCAGAGTACTTTCACTGCGGATGTCAACATCAAAGATGCAGGACAAATTATTTCTCATTGGAGTAATTCAAAGTCTGTAGAGGGGGGCGAAGGTAAGCTAAATGCAGCATTCTCATGGTCCGGACCAATCTTTGCTCCTGACTATGATTCGCTTGCTGGTTCGGTCAGCCTTGATTTAGCTAAAGGCCGCCTCCTAGAAGTCAATACCGACGGCGCTAAATTACTGGATGTTCTGAGTCTGCAGAGTCTCTTTAGATTTGCAACTCTTGACTTGAAGGGTAGCTTAGGAAACTTGGCGACTAAAGGTACACCCTTTAATTCCATTGAAAGTAATTTTGAGATTAAACAAGGAATTGCCCAAACCAAACAATTCACAATGATTTTGGATCAAGCGCGTGTAGCGATGACAGGACAAATCAATATCGCCAAAGAAACTCAAGATCTTCGTATCACCATCTTCCCCACTATTGATGCCACTGCAGGCTCTCTAGCTGCTTTTGTTATTAACCCCATTATTGGTCTTGGGGCGGTATTAGGACAATATCTTATTACTAGCCAGATTAATCGTACGATGCAAACCGACTATTTAGTGCAGGGCTCTTGGGGGAATCCAGAAGTAGTGCCACTCGACCAAAAGGGGCAGCCACTCGATACTAAAACGCTAGAAACTATTCGCACCAAAAATCTATTGAGAGAACAAACTAAGCCTGACCTACCAAACTTAGCGCCTGCATCTCCTACAGTCAATCCGAATACACCCTCCTAAACTTCGAGGCAAACCATCATGAATGATTTGGTCAATTCTTCACAACTCAACATTGCAGCGATACAAATGGTATCAACACCCAATCTCGAAGAGAATCTTGAGGTTGCTGCGCGCTTGATTAAAGCCGCCTCTGACTTCGGATCTCAGCTCGTCGTCCTACCAGAATATTTTTGCTTAATGGGCTTGAAAGATACCGATAAGGTAAATTTACGCGAAGCGGCAGGTTCCGGACCCATTCAAGAGCGACTCGCTGCAATTGCAGAAGAAAATCAGGTGTATCTAGTTGCGGGCACCATACCACTAGAAGCCAAAGAATCGAATAAAGTTCTTAACACCTCTCTAGTATTTAATCCGCAGGGCAAGCAAATTGCTCGTTATGACAAGATTCATTTATTTGGGTTTCAAACTGATACAGAGCGTTACGAAGAATCTGAAACCATTGCCCCTGGAAGTCAGCCAAGTCAGTTTCAAATGACGATCAATGGCATAGAGTGGCGATTTGGATTAAGCATTTGCTATGACTTGCGCTTTCCAGAGCTTTATCGGGCAATGGGCGATGTTGATTGCCATCTTATTCCAGCCGCTTTTACTTTCACAACTGGTAAAGTGCATTGGGAAATTCTTCTGCGTGCCCGAGCTATTGAAAATCAATGCTACGTACTGTCCTCTGCACAAGGTGGCACTCATATTAATCAACGGCGCACCTGGGGTGACAGCATGTTAATTGACCCCTGGGGGCAGATATTGACTAATCTCCCACATGGAGAGGGATTGATTACAGGCACGCTAAGCAAAGATAAATTAAAAGAGGTACGCTCTGAGCTACCTGCACTAAAACACCGCAAGCTTTAATACAGAAAGTTCAGTAGAAAAAGATGAAAGCACCAGAAGCATTATTTCCGAGCGATTGGACTAAGCCTAAAAAACAGGCAGACCTTCTCAAGCTAGCAAAATCTATTCTGCTTGAGCCCACCGGTCTATCTGAGCAGGATTTGCATCGCACCTTTGGCGATATGTTTACACATCAGTTAGATGATGCCGACCTGTACTTTCAGCACACCCGCAGCGAGAGCTGGAGCCTTGAAGAGGGCATTGTTAAATCTGGAAGCTTTAATATCGATCAAGGTGTTGGTGTTCGTGCAATTTATGGCGATAAAACTGCCTTTGCCTACTCCGATGAAATTAATTTAGAGGCCTTGAATAAGGCTGCAAAATCTACTCGAGTAATTGGCCCACAAGGTGGTCAACGCGCAATTGCAAGCAACACTTTTACCCCCACCTCCAACGGTCTTTACTCAGACTTAAATCCCCTGGATTCACTTGCGCCACAAGAAAAAATTGCCTTACTGGAAAGTATTGAGCGTCGAGCAAAAGCACGTGATCCGCGCATTATTCAGGTAATGGCCAGTCTCGCTGGTGAGTTTGATGTCGTTCTTGTCGTTCGGGCTGATGGTCTATTGGCCGCCGATGTCCGCCCACTGGTGCGGGTATCCGTGCATGTCATTGCCGAGCAAAATGGTCGACGTGAATCCGGATCTTCAGGTGGTGGTGCACGTCATGATTACCACTACTTTAATACCGAACTGATTAATCAATACGTTGATGAAGCTGTCGATGGAGCGCTCATTAATCTTGACTCTCGCCCTGCCCCTGCTGGCCAGATGACTGTAGTCATGGGTCCTGGCTGGCCTGGAGTGCTACTACATGAAGCAGTAGGTCACGGCCTTGAGGGTGACTTTAATCGTAAGGGCTCCTCTGCCTTTGCTGGCTGCATTGGACAGCGCGTTGCCGCCAAAGGCGTCACCGTAGTGGATGATGGGACACTTTCTGGTCGTCGTGGCTCGCTAAATATCGATGATGAGGGTACGCCTACCCAGTGCACCACGCTCATTGAGGACGGTATTTTAAAGGGCTACATTCAAGATAGCCTCAATGCCCGCCTGATGAAAATGCCTCTCACAGGTAATGGGCGGCGCGAGAGCTTTGCCTCCCTGCCAATGCCCCGTATGACCAACACCTATATGCTAGCTGGTAAAGATGATCCCCAAGAGATCGTAGCCAGTATTAAACGCGGACTCTATGCAGTGAACTTTGGCGGTGGCCAAGTCGACATTACCAGCGGGAAATTTGTGTTTTCAGCTTCGGAAGCCTATTGGGTAGAAAACGGCAAAATTCAATATCCAGTCAAAGGAGCCACCATCATAGGAAGCGGTCCCGAATCCTTAAAACAGGTCTCCATGATCGGAAATGACCTCAAATTAGACGGTGGAGTCGGGGTTTGCGGTAAAGAAGGTCAAAGCGTCCCGGTGGGTGTTGGGCAGCCTACTTTGCGTATCGACAGCCTGACTGTCGGAGGAACCGCTTAATACGGCTTAAAATAGTCAAATGAGCCAACAAAATACTAATCCCGCTAACTGGTACGCCGCCGTCGATAAAACGTCGGATACAGATGATCAACGCATTCATAACATCACTGTTCTGCCACCCCCAGAGCATTTGATTCGCTTCTTCCCCATCTCGGGGACGCCAACTGAATCTCTCATCAGCAAAACACGTAAAAAGATTCGTGACATTATTCATGGCAAGGATGATCGTCTCCTGGTCATTATTGGACCCTGCTCCATTCATGATCCCCGTGCAGCCGTAGAATACTGCCAACGATTACTCGCTGAGCGTCATCGTTTTGCAGGCGAACTTGAAATCGTGATGCGGGTCTATTTCGAAAAACCGCGTACTACGGTTGGCTGGAAGGGTTTGATTAACGACCCCTATCTAGACGAGAGCTTTCGCATTGAAGAAGGTCTTCGCATTGCTCGTCAAGTTCTCATGGAAATTAATCGTCTTGGCATGCCTGCTGGTAGCGAGTTCTTGGATGTGATTTCTCCGCAATATATTGCGGACTTGATTTCTTGGGGTGCCATCGGTGCACGAACAACCGAAAGTCAAGTTCACCGCGAACTCGCTTCAGGGCTGTCCGCCCCAATTGGCTTTAAGAATGGTACCGATGGCAACATCAAGATTGCGACCGATGCCATTCAAGCCGCTAGTCGTCCACACCACTTCTTATCAGTACACAAGAATGGTCAGGTTTCTATCGTAGAAACTAAAGGTAATAAAGATTGCCACGTTATTTTGCGTGGCGGTAAAGAGCCAA
>JBIISV010000084.1:0-8002 GCA_044340835.1 Polynucleobacter sp. | reverse complement strand
GCATGGTACGGATAGATCGAATAACTTCTTCCGGCTTCTCGCGAATACTAATCGTATTGCCATAAGACTTTGACATCTTTTGACCATCAATCCCAGGCATGCGCGAAGCAGTGGTAAGCAAGGCTTGGGGCTCTGGCAGAATAATTTTGCGAGCGCCCTCCAAGAAACCGAACAACCTTTCACGATCGGCCATAGAGAGACTTTGCGCCTCTTGAAGCAATGCTTTAGCTTGCTCTAAAGCCTCATCATCACCCCGCTCCTGAAAAGCAATTCGCAGTTCGGCATACATCTTGGCGCGCTTGCTACCTAATTTTTTAACCGCCTCCAAGGCCTTTTCTTCAAAGCCAGGTTCACGCCCATAAAGATAATTAAAACGGCGTGCAACTTCACGCGTCATCTCGACATGTGGCACTTGATCCTCACCAACCGGCACAAATTGGGCGCGATACATCAAAATATCAGCTGCTTGCAACAAGGGGTAGCCCAAGAAACCATAAGTCTGCAGATCCTTTTCTTTGAGCTTTTCAATTTGATCCTTGTAGGTAGGAACCCGCTCAAGCCAGCCCAAGGGAGTACCCATCGCCAATAATAAAAAGAGTTCAGCATGCTCAGGCACCTTGCTCTGAATAAATAAAGTTGCTTGATTAGGATCAACACCACATGCAAGCCAGTCAGTCACCATATCCCAGACTGATTTTTCAATCACATCAGGAGTTTCATAGTGGGTCGTTAGAGCATGCCAGTCTGCTACAAAAAAGTAGCAGGGATACTCAGACTGTAAGTGGACCCAATTTTTTAAAACGCCATGGTAATGGCCAAGGTGCAAACTACCGGTGGGTCGCATGCCAGAGAGAACACGTTCTGCAAACATCTTGATCTTTATTCTTTAGAGTAAGTTAAAAACTGCTTAAGTGTAAAAAGCGAATTAATGAAATAAGGTCCAGACTGGGGTTAAATGATCAGGTAAATGCGGTAAGGTGCCAAGATCAATATAACTCTCTTCCGGATCATGAAAATCCGATCCTCGCGAAGCCATAAATCCATAGTGCTGCGCAATCTTGCCATAAGTTTGATACTGACTAGGACTGTGGCTGCCGGTGATGACCTCAATTGCTATGCCACCGATTTCTTTGAAATGTTTATAGAGTTCGTCCATCTGCATCGCGTTTAACTTGTATCGACCGGGGTGGGCAATAACAGCAGCACCCCCAGCTTCCTTGATCCAGGCCACTGCATCATCTAATGTGGCCCAAAGATGTGGAACATAACCCGGCTTATCCTCGACCAAATAGTTTTTAAAGACATGATCAGTGTCACGACAAATGCCCTGCTCGACCAGAAAGCGCGCAAAGTGGGTACGAGAAATTAGCTCATGATTGCCAGCAAACTGGAGAGCGCCCTCATAGGCGCCTGGTATTCCTGACTTTAGTAATTGTTCTGCCATCTGCTTGGCACGATTGCCACGTCCCTCTCGGGTACGACGCAAGCCCTCCAAGATTCCAATATGGGCAGCATCAATTCCAAGACCAACAATGTGAATAGTCTGCCCCATCCAAGTAACCGAAATCTCAACTCCAGAGAGGTAATCCATACCCAATGCCTTGGCTGCAATGCGAGCTCTATCCTGGCCACCCAATTCATCGTGATCGGTTAAAGCCCATAAACGGACACCATTGTTATGGGCTCGCTCCGCCAATTGCTCAGGCGTTAAGGTGCCATCAGAAACTACTGAATGGCAATGTAAATCTGCATTTAGGGTGGAATTACTGGTCATGACCCTATTTTAGGTCAAGCTGGTATCAATTACCCGACGAGGCGCTTCCAGGTAATCTCGGGATTGCATCTCAATTAAGCGAGAAACCGTTCTAGAGAACTCACTCGTGATTTGGCCCTCGGTGTACAAATCCTCCGCAGAGACCTCTGCAGAGATGATTAATTTGATTTTATGGTCATATAGGACGTCTATCAGCCAAATAAAGCGGCGGGCCTCATTTGTCATTCTGGGTGGCATATAGGGAACCCCGCTCAAAATCACCGTATGAAATAGTTTGGCTATCTCTAAATAGTCATTCTGAGACCTTGGACCACAGCATAGAGTCTGAAAATCAAACCAAACCACCCCTTCGGCCATATGGAGCGGTCTAAGCTCTCGAGATTCAATCCGTAGGATGGGTCTAACTGTTTCCTTCTGGTTTCCAATTAAGGCCTGGAACATTTGCATCAAAGTTGCATGAGTAGTTGTATTTACCGGGGTGAGGTAAGCCTCCACTTGAGCCATCTGAATACGCCGATAGTCATTGCCAGCATCAACATTCATGACATCAAGCTGCTCTTCTAGAAGTTTAATGGCAGGGAGTAGGCGATCACGGTGCAAGCCATTGGGATAGAGTTGATTAGGTTGATAGTTAGAAGTCATCACAAACTGAACCCGATCCTCGAAGAGCGCACTCAGAAGGCGATACAAAATCATAGCGTCAGCAATATCATTAATATGGAACTCATCAAAACAAATGAGTCGATATCGATTAGCAATTCTTTTGGAGAGCTCATCCAATGGATCGGCCAGCCCAGAGAGCTCATGAAGTTCACGATGCACTTCTCGCATGAATTCATGAAAATGAATACGGATCTTTTTTTCTAACGGGGAGGCTGCAAAGAAGCAATCCATCAGAAATGATTTACCGCGACCTACGCCACCCCAAAGATAGACTCCTCGAGGTAACTTGGGTTTAAAAAACCTCTTTTTAAAGCCAGTGTTACGGATTTCTTTATAAGCAGTCCACTCATCCTCACAACGCTGCAAACGTTCAATAGCAGCAAGCTGCGCGGAATCACTTTGATACCCGCGGGCTTTTAATTCTTGGTGGTAATACTCTAATGCTTTCAATTACATGTTTAATGAACGTTTATCCGTCGCCAATGCCGCTTCGCGGACCACTTCCGATAGGCTTGGGTGTGGATGACAAATGCGGGCAATATCCTCGGCAGCGGCTTTGAATTCCATTGCTACAGCAGCTTCAGCGATTAAGTCGGAGGCATTGGGTCCAATAATGTGAACCCCCAAAATTTCATCCGTTTTTTCATCGGCTAATATTTTGACAAAACCATCAGCGCGATCCATACCTAATGCGCGGCCATTTGCAGCAAAAGGAAACTGACCAGCCTTGTAAGTAATCCCAGCTTGTTTGAGCTGCTCTTCAGTTTTTCCAACCCAAGCAATCTCAGGGTCGGTATAAATCACCCAAGGTATACAGTTGTAGTCAATATGGGGCTTCTGACCTGCAATCACTTCAGCCACCAAGACACCCTCGTCTTCTGCTTTATGTGCCAACATCGGTCCACGCACAACATCACCAACAGCATAAACACCAGGGGCTGCAGTAGCGCAAGTATGGTCATCAATTGGAATGAAACCCCGTTCATCTACTTTGAGACCAATCTTATCAAGACCTAATTTTTCTGTATTAGGTACTCGACCAACAGAAACAATTAAACGATCACACTCTAATTTCTGAGCTTTGCCTTCACTATCAGTGTAGTTAACAAGCACACCTTTTTTATCTGCTTTGACTTCACCAATCTTGACGCCCAGATTCATTTTGAGGCCTTGCTTAGCAAAAATCTTTTGCGCTTCTTTAGCTACGCCTTGATCACATGCGCCCAAGAATGAAGGCAAGGCTTCAAGAATCGTGACCTCGGAACCAACGCGACGCCAAACAGATCCCAACTCCAAACCAATTACGCCGGCACCAATGACGCCCAGTTTTTTAGGAATAGAATCAAACTTGAGTCCGCCCTCGTTATCACTGATTAATACATTATCGACGGGAATGTTTGGCAAATGACGAGCCTTAGATCCAGTGGCGATGATCACATTCTTAGCGCTGACGATTTCTTGATCCTTGCCGTCAATTTTTACTTGGTAGCCATCGGTACCCTTAGCTTCAAATGAGGCGTGACCTTTAAGTAAAGTAATTTTATTCTTACGAAACAGAAACTGAATACCCGCAGTCATCTTGGTCACAATCTCGTCTTTACGAGCAATCATTTTGTTGGAATCTAACTTTACAGAACCAACAGTGATACCGTGATCAGCAACATGATGACTAATCTTTTCAAATTCCTCAGACGAAGCAAGCAGAGCCTTTGATGGGATACAGCCAACGTTCAAGCAAGTACCGCCTAAGCGGGGCTCGCCTTTTGGATCATCGTAGGAATTTGATTCAGCACAGGCAACCTTAAATCCCAGTTGCGCTGCACGAATAGCCGCGATATAGCCGCCCGGACCACCACCAATAACTAATACATCAAATGATTGACTCATAATCCTCCCTATTACAAATCAAGGAGCAAGCGTGAAGGATCTTCTAGAGCATCCTTCATTGCAACTAAGCCAAGCACCGCTTCGCGACCGTCAATGATGCGATGGTCATACGATAAAGCTAAGTAGTTAATTGGGCGAATCACAATTTGACCATCCTCGACTACTGCACGCTCCTTGGTCGCATGAATACCCAAAATGGCAGACTGAGGAGGATTAATAATTGGGGTGGAAAGCATGGAGCCAAATACTCCACCGTTAGAAATCGAGAATGTGCCGCCGGTTAAATCCTCTATTGACAATTTGCCATCACGCGCTTTTATACCGAACTCTGCGATCTTTTTCTCAATATCGGCCAAATTCATTTGGTCAACATCACGCAAAATAGGAACTACTAGGCCCCGTGGTGAACTCACCGCAATGCCAATATCAAAATAACCGTGGTAAATGATGTCATTGCCATCGACAGAGGCGTTTAACAATGGATATTTCTTTAACGCATGAGTAGCTGCTTTAACAAAGAAGGACATAAAGCCCAACTTCACACCGTGTACTTTTTCAAACTGATCTTTGTACTTATTGCGCATGGCAATTACTGGGGCCATGTTGACTTCATTGAAAGTAGTCAAGATGGCATTATTTGCCTGAGACTCTAGCAAACGCTCGGCAATACGAGCGCGCAAACGGCTCATTGGTACACGCTCTTCTGGACGCTCGCCCATTGATATTGGCGTACTCGGTATTGCAGGCGATTTTGCTCCGCCAGCAACCGCATTAAGTGCATCACCCTTGGTGACACGGCCATCACGACCAGTGCCAGCAACTTGATCAGCGCTCATATTATTTTCAGTAAGTATCTTTGTGGCTGATGGAGCAGCTGCAACGCTAGATGCCTTGGCGACTGCAGCTGCTGCAGGAGCAGAAACAGATGCTGCTTTGGCAGGTGCTGGTGCCGCAGCAACAGCAGTGCTATCAATCTTCGCAATCAACTGCTCAGCAACGACAGTACCGCCATCAGTAACAACGATTTCTGTAATGACGCCGGCAGATGGTGCGGGCACTTCGAGCACCACCTTATCAGTTTCAATTTCGATCAAAATTTCATCTTGGCCGACAGCGTCGCCGACCTTCTTCTTCCATTGCAGTAGAGTAGCTTCAGCAACTGACTCAGAGAGCTGGGGGACTTTAACTTCAAAAATGGCCATGATGAATCCTATTCAGTATTTATATATTGAGTGATGTCGACGATTACTTCGTAATGACATAACCCTTTAGTTTTGCGAATGCTGCAGTGAGAAGCGATTTCAGTTGCTCTTGATGGAGATGCGCATATCCACAGGCTGGTGAAGCTGAGGCTGGACGACCTGCGTATGCCAACTTCATACCCTCAGACATATTCTCCAGAATATTGTGCTGGACAAAGAACCAGGCACCCTGGTTTTGCGGCTCATCTTGACACCACACCACCTCTTCAAGGCTTGGATACTTCTTCAACTCAGCGGCCAACGCTTTGTGTGGAAAAGGATATAACTGCTCCACACGAATAATTGCAACATCATTGAGCTTTTTCTCACTACGTAGCTTCGCCAAGTCGTAATAGACCTTGCCAGAACACATGATTAAGCGCGTGACCTTCTTGCTATCAATGGCCTCATCACGCTCAGGAAGAACAGTATGAAAACTCCCTTTCGTAAACTCAGTCAAAGGTGAGGCAGCTTCTTTATTACGCAGTAATGACTTTGGCGTCATCAAAATCAGCGGTTTACGGAACTGACGAATCATTTGACGGCGCAACACATGAAAGATTTGTGATGCTGTTGTTGGCTGAATCACTTGCATATTCGTATCAGCGCATAACTGCATATAGCGCTCCAAACGTGCAGAGGAATGTTCTGGGCCTTGACCCTCATAACCGTGAGGCAACATCATGACTAAGCCGTTTACACGGCCCCACTTCACTTCGCCTGAAGCGATAAATTGATCTATGACCACTTGAGCGCCATTAGCAAAATCACCAAACTGCGCTTCCCAGATGGTTAATGTATTGGGCTCGGCAGCAGCATATCCATACTCAAAACCCAACACAGCTTCTTCAGACAAGATCGAATCAATCACCAAAAACGGAGCCTGATCTTTAGCAATGTGACGCAAAGGAATATAGACACCGGTATCCCATTTTTCGCGATTTTGATTATGCAAAACTGCATGACGGTGAGTAAATGTGCCGCGACCACTATCCTCGCCCGATAGGCGAACGGGATAACCACTAGCCACCAAGGATGCGAAAGCCATATGCTCGCCCATACCCCAGTCAACATTAGTTTCACCACGACCCATTGCTGCACGGTCTTTTAGGACTTTTTCGACCAATGGGTGAACTTTAAATCCCTCTCGAACAGAGGAAACACGTTCAGCAAGGCGCTTCCACTCTGTCAAAGGAATGGCAGTATCAGCCTCATCAGTCCAACGTTTATTTAGAAATGGTGACCAATCTACCGCGAACTTACCTTTAAAGTTACTGAGTACAGGATCAGAGGTCTGCTTACCAGCATCCATGGCCGCACGATATTCTTTGACCATCAATTCGCCGGTACCAGCAGGCAATACACCCTGGGCTTCTAATTTATCTGCGTACAGCTTACGTGTACCCGGATGAGCCGCGATGATTTTGTACATCAATGGCTGAGTCATTGCTGGCGTATCTTGCTCGTTGTGGCCGAGCTTCCTAAAGCAAACAATATCAATGGCAACATCTTTATGGAACTGCGTACGGAACTCTACAGCCAACTTGGTAGCTAGAACCACTGCTTCTGGATCATCCCCATTGACATGTAAAACAGGTGCATCAATTACTTTCATGATGTCGGTGCAATACAAACTAGAACGCAAATCGCGAGGATCAGAGGTGGTGAAACCAATCTGGTTGTTAATGACGACATGAACCGTACCACCAGTGTAGTAACCTCGGACCTCAGCCAATGCCAAGGTTTCTTGCATTACGCCTTGACCTGCAATAGCGGCATCTCCATGAACCAATACTGGCAATACTTGCTCACCTAATACATCGCCACGACGCTCCATGCGAGCGCGTGCAGAGCCTTCTACTACTGGGTTAACAATCTCTAAATGGGAGGGATTAAATGCAAGTGACAGATGGACAGGGCCAGCTGGAGTAGAAATATCACTTGAGAAGCCTTGGTGATATTTCACATCACCTGCAGGCAATGTTTCTGGACCCTTATGCTCAAACTCAGCAAAAAGGTCTGAAGGCATCTTACCCAAAACGTTTACCAATACATTGAGGCGGCCACGGTGTGCCATGCCAATCACAATCTCCTGTATGCCCTTAGCTCCAGACTCACGAATCAATTCATCCATACAGGCAATGAAACTCTCTCCACCTTCAAGAGAGAATCGTTTTTGACCTACATACTTTGCTTGAAGATAGCGCTCTAAACCCTCTGCCGCAGTAACGCGATCCAGAATTTGGCGCTTCTCATCTATATTGAATCTGGGGGTTGAGCGAATAGACTCTAATTTTTCTTGCCACCATTTTTTGATAGTCTGGTCAGCAATATACATATACTCGGCACCCAAAGTGCCACAATAAGTTTGGCGCAATGCTTGCAATAAATCTCGCAAGGTCATTTCGTTTTTGCCAAAGAAAGTATTACTGGTATT
>JBIISV010000083.1:0-8130 GCA_044340835.1 Polynucleobacter sp. | reverse complement strand
GCCTGCCCTACCCCGCTCTCGCGAACATAATAGGTCGTAGGTTCTTGGGCTTTAGCGGGATCAATAAACTGACTGCCATGGCTAATTTGGCCGTGCTGCATCATCTTATAACCGCTGCCTTGATCAATATAGACCTTTAAAGTGCCATAAAAATTACGGTTACTTAGCTCAATACCGGCAATATCATGTGAGTGATCATCGATGCGAATCATACTAATTAGCACTATAAAAGAGGCTATTCCAGTCACTGTTGCCAGCTTAAGTTGCTGCGTTTTGAACTGCGTGCCGGACAAAAATACCAAAGCAACCACAATAGCAGTTAGTACGATACCAATCGACAGCTCATAGTTTTCTGTAAACCAATATGGGGCAATGATGCCTACAAAAAAACCGCCCATGACACCACCTACCGCTAACATTAAATAGTAAGTAGTTAAATAGCGTGAATTGGGCTGCTGGGATGCAAGTTCACCATGGCAAACCATACAAACTACAAAGAATGAAAATAAATTAATACCAGTAGAAATTACGACTGGTAATTCATTCAGGCCCAAGGTTGGTAAATAAGCCAAAATAAAGAGCGCCGCTACTAGTAAGGGCAGAAATAGCTTTCTTTTGTACCAACCACTACCTTCAAAGCAAATAATGAAAGAGAGCAAGTAGAGAGCCAGCGGGGCAACCCAAATCATGGGCACAGGCGCAATATTCTCAGTTAAAAAACTGGTATCTGCCACCATTAATATCGATGGACATGCTGCCAATAAGATCCAAATGAATAAACGAGATGTAGACGGTGCAGGAACATACTCCTTTTCAACTTCTACCAGAGCAATACTATTGCGATTTCGCCAAGCCAATACTCCGCAGGTGAGAACAAATACAACATACAAAGCAGACCAACAATACGATTGCCATTGGGTTGACAGTAAAGGCTCAAAAGCAATGGGATAAGCTAATAAGGCCAGCATGGATCCAAAATTTGATAAGGCAAATAAACGGTAAGGGATTCCACCTGTACGCTCACGTGCGAACCAGGCCTGAATCAATGGTCCTGTTGTGGAAAGTACAAAGTAAGGCAAGCCAATCGAAGCAAACAAAAGCCCTAAAATTTGCAGGGTGGGATTTTCATTGCCGATAGGCTTCCATAGCTCACTGGCAGTCAGTGGAAGTAAAGATAAGCTAAATAAGAGCAGTGCGATATGCAAGATACTTTGCCGATATGGGCTTAATGCCTTAACAATCCAATGAGAATAAATATATCCAAACAATAATGTTGCTTGGAAGAACAGCATGCAGGTGGTCCAAACTGATGCGGAACCGCCGAACCATGGCAAGATCATTTTTCCAATCAAGGGCTGTATTTGAAACAATAGAAAGGCACTTAAAAAAATCGTAAGGCCGTATTGAAAAGTCAGTTGTAAGTTGTATTTCATTTGTTATGACGTTTTATGAGTATTTTGTAGAGAAATCTATTGATACCGAGTGAAGTTTTCTGCCTAAACTGGTCAGTCCAAATGGCCTTATTAAATAATGCTCGAAGAAGAGTGGCGCAAGTTTACATGTCTCAAACAATAGGGCTCAAAAAAATGGGGCTATACCCTCTAGGGCTAGGGACAAGCGTCCTTTGTTCTGATGGCCTACCTAGGATGATTCGTAGATGCGGCCTACGCTTTAGAAGAAATCCTGGCGGCCACAAAGTCTATGTATTTCAATAGCTTACAGTGTTGAAAACGGAACTACGCAATAAATTGGTGGTTTAACTCTATTTGTGTGGCACTGCTATAGACCCAAAAGAGCCCATTAAAGCCCTCTGGTGTAAGTCTTCTCTTCCTTAGGCCTGACTTGGGCAAGGATACCAACAATCAGCAACGCCGCAATGGCTTCCGCTACAACAAATCCAAATACATTGGATGGCGCAATGCCAACAAACGTATTTGTAAAGCTTCTAGCCACGGCTACTGCTGGATTGCTAAAGAAGGTAGATGAAGTAAACCAATAACCCGCTGTCACTGTTAAGGCAACTAACATGGGGACCTTATCTTTAGCCCCCTTATCACCAATATAAATTACTGAAAGCAATATAAGCGTTGATACCAATTCACTCACCCAAATCCCTAGCCCTGTTCTAGCCTTAGTCGATTCTTGAATGAGCGGCAAGCTGAACATGATGTGTGTCAGCCATATTCCAGTAATAGCACCAAGAAATTGACATACCCAGTAACCCAACATCTTGTTTAGATTTAGATGACCTAGCCTCCAAAACATCAATGTAACAACAGGATTAAAGTGAGCGCCTGAGATGGGTCCTAGTAAAACAATTAAAGCGTAGAGCCCTGCCCCAGTAGCAATACTATTGCCAAGTAAAGCCACCGCGGCGTTGCCAGCTCCTAAAGTCTCGCCCATAATTCCAGAGCCAGCTACGATTGCTAATAGCAGAGCTGTCCCAATAAATTCACTGAGATAACTTCTCATACTTGTGTGTGGATTGCTTTCAAGCTCATAGAATCCAGTTTCTCTAAAGGCATGGCAGCCAATAAGTCTAGACGTCTTTTAAGACCATTCATTACGTCGTTAAATGCATGACGCTTTTCCATTTCCGAACCCTGTACTTGCGATGGATCAGGAAATCCCCAGTGCGCTGTAGCAGGCTGTCCAGGCCAAAATGGGCATTGTTCACCAGCCGCATTGTCGCAAACGGTAATGATGAAATCCATCTTAGGGGCATCAGGCTGCCCATACACATCCCAACTTTTTGACTTCAGCAAAGTGCGATCCATTCCTAATTCTGCGGCAATATCGGCGGCGATAGGATTTACGCTTGTACCTGGAGTAGAACCAGCAGAAAAACCTTTAAATTTTCCACTTGGATGAGTAGATGCTAATGCCTCACCAAGTATTGAGCGCGCTGAATTATGGGTGCACAGAAAAAGAATGTTGTATGACTTCATAGCTATTTAACCTTTTTGGGGGATTTAACAGGTAAGCAAGGCTTGCCACCACAACAGTTTTCCAATAAGAACTCACTGAGGTTTTGGACCAACTTTGCATTGGGTCGATAGATCAGATTACGACTTTGACGCTCTACCGTAATCAAATTCGACTGGTACAGCTCTTTTAAATGAAAACTCAAGGTCGCATTGGGGATCCCTAGCTTCTCAATAATTTGGCTCGGCGTTAAACCACCATCACCCCGCTGCACAATCAGGCGAAATACATTTAAGCGGGACTCTTGTCCAAGAGCTACAAATGCGCTTACGGCTTCTGAATTTTTCATAATTCGATGATAATGGAATTATTGTGACAGTTCTATGACATCTAGATATTTCACTAATATTCATTACTATTTACTTATGACCGAACTTCCTAATATCGATACAGCACTCTTTCACAAGCCAACTCTTGATGAAATGCAAGCCAATGGATTTGAAAACCACCCCCCGAGAATATTATTACTATATGGCTCGCTGAGAGAGCGATCATTCAGTCGCCTTCTAGCGGAAGAAGCTGCAAGATTATTAACAGTGATGGGCTGTGAAACGCGGTTCTTTAATCCCAAGGGATTGCCTCAGGTAGATGATGCCCCTGAAACACACCCTAAAGTAGTTGAACTGAGAGAGCTTGTAGAGTGGTCAGAAGGCATGGTTTGGAGTAGTCCCGAGCGTCATGGAGCGATGACAGGGCTGATGAAATCTCAAATTGATTGGATACCATTAAGTATTGGCGCAGTAAGGCCTAGTCAAGGGAAAACTCTGGCTTTATTGCAAGTGAGCGGCGGTTCGCAATCTTTCAATGCCGTTAATCAAATGCGCATTCTAGGAAGATGGATGCGGATGATCACGATTCCCAATCAATCATCAGTGTCTAAAGCATTTTTAGAGTTTGATGATCATAATCGCATGAAACCATCAGCCAATTACGATCGTGTAGTTGATGTCATGGAAGAGCTAGTTAAATTTACTTTATTGACTCGCTCAGTTTCAGGCTATTTGACTGATCGTTACAGCGAGAGAAAAGAGAGTGCTGAGGAATTATCAAAGCGGGTAAACCAAAGATCGATTTAATTGAGTTTATTACAGCTATTTCATAGGCTGGTTAGGCCTTAATTATTGATGCGACAGAGACGCCGAGCATAAAAATCGTTTGTAGTTATTGTGTCAGTGCGGGCAAAGAACCGCTGACTATGAGATAAAAGCAATAGATCCAAGTAAGGGCTAAACCTATGCCAACAAAGTACATTGGATATCTAATGGCCTGCTCTGGAGATCCAAGTTTATTTCCTGTAACCATAGCTCTTACTAAATTTTCTTTTTGAATAAAGCTCATCATCATTGCGGCAACTATATGAATGACAACAACAACTAACGCAAAATTTGAAATTGATTCATGCGCCCCACTCATGAAGTCTCCAAGAAACTCTTTAGTGCTCCAATAGCCAGTTAAGCCAATCAGAAGGACTAGAACCATTAATGAAATCATTGCCAAGGCGCCTGCGGGATTATGCCCAGGCCCAAGTTGCTGTTTACCCGTTAATAAAGACTTAAGGTGATGCATCGTTTCTGCTGGGCCTTTGATGAATTGGCTAAAGCGTGCATACCTAGTGCCAACTAAGCCCCAAAATATTCTGAATAAAACTAGTGCAACTGCGTTATATCCAAATGCATAGTGAATCATTTGCCAAGCTTCACTCTCTGAAGTGAGCCAAGCACCTGCAAATGAAACTACCAAAAGCCAATGAAAGACCCTAATAGGAAAATCCCAAATTAGAACAGCTTGCTTTTGATCAGAATTACTCATTTAGCAGGTATTCGAATATTGTCTTCATCAAAGTTTCCATTGGCAGCATTGATATGACAGGCAGAACAATTAGTGGGGCTCTTTATTCCATCTCTTTTCCAAACATCAGATCTCACTTCATCATGCTTACGAATAAACCAAGGGGTTTTGGTAATGCGATTCTCTGGTGCTAGCGCTGCATACTTTTGCTTAGTAGCGGCATTTTTAAGTAACCACCGAGTGATTTCAGATTCCGTTTTTGGGTCAAGGCTTGCATCTGCTCCGAAGTGCTTATCAAGACCAGACATGATATTTTGCCAATTCTGTTTACCCAATAGCCCTGGAGGAAACGCAATGTGGCAACTAGCACACTCAGATTCGTAGGTCTTGGGCGCATCAGCTGGCATACCCATCTTTGCGGCAGATGCCGGCATCACCAATAAAGCCAAAAAAGGCAACAAGAAGTAATTTTTCATCAGCGCCTCATTTCACCGTCATTAACCATGAAAGCACATCTGCTTTTTCTTGAGTAGTGCATTCACGCGCTAATACATCATTGCAGTTACGCTTAAACCACTTTTCTACTTTTGCCTGATCTGTAAATCTTTCGGGATTGCTATTGGGAGATAAAGGCTTAATTACCTTACCAGTAACGATATGTTTAGTGTCGTGATTAGGGGGATTTTCATGACATGAAGCACAGCTCCATTCTTTGCCATGCTTCGCATTAAAAAATTGCTCGCCACGAACAGAAGAAGCCTTGTTAGACTGGGCTTCATATCCTTTTAATAATTCTTGAGGGATTGCAGATAGTGAAAAGTTCGAAAAACTGAATACCGCCAAAAGCAAGAATATTTTTTTAATCATGACGCTAGACCTCGCTTACGAATAGCGGCAGTATGCGTCCAACGTTACCCATATTGATCTTTTGAAAATAATAAAGGCCTATCTTTTGATCTAGATCAACTAAAGCCCGACTTGGGGGCTCTGTAAAATGAATATGATTGGTCAATATTTGGTCAACTGAACACCATAAAATCGGGTTTTTTTGACTAGATCTGATTGGCCATTCGAGCCTTTGGCCTGCCCAGCACGATTCGAACGTGCGACCTACGCCTTAGAAGAATTCGTGGCTGTTCAAAAGTCAAATAAATTCAATGACTTAGACGCATAAATCGGGACTGTGTAATAAACTGTGCAATACCTAAGTGTCGCTTAAAGTGATGCTTAAAATATAGAATAGGCTAATGCCCCATAGCTGCTGGCCCTCTTCCCCTAGGATAGTCAATTCAAAAGAGGATTTATCGATAGGGTAAGATTTTTACTCAAATTTGATTTCCTCTGGTTTAGCTATAGGATTTCCTGCCTCAGCCCACGCATCAAATCCACCTGCGATTGATAGAACATGCAAATAGCCCATCTCATGTAAAACTTTAGAAGCCAATGCCGCCCTCCCACTATTTTTGCAATAGAGGACTATATTTAAACTACGCGCACTCAAATCAGGATCGTTGCTTAACTTAAACTCCAGCAACCCTCTTGAAATGTGAATAGCCCCTGGAATGTGGCCATTTATATATTCGTCAGCCTCCCTAACATCGAGCAATACATCAGAATTCTGAATCGCAACTTGGGCATCCGCCAAACTCACTTCATTAATTTCAGCTTTAGCTGCAGTAACTAGATCATGCGCTGTCTTCATTAATATCCTTTAAGATAATTTGCACATATACGTATTAACGTATATGTGCATAACATCAGTTTACAAAATATTCTAGAAAGCTAAACCAATTTAGCTCAACTACAATTTTTGCCAGTATTGACTCCTAGGAGTGTGTACGCCGGGCAGAATTTAAATAAACCAGTTACGAGCGGTACAATACCAATCCACCCCCAAACACCAATAGTTCCCGTTGCGGCTAGGCCAAGCAATACCAGGCCAACAACTATACGTAAAATACGATCAATACCGCCGACATTGCATTTCATATTAAGACCTCTTTTGGTTGTATGCTGCAGTAATTTTGATAAAGCACATTCATCACATCCAAAGCCACTCGATTGGAAAGTGAATAGTAAATTTGCTTTCCCTCTCTCCTGGTTTGGACTAATTCTTCATTTCTCAGGACGGTAAGTTGCTGAGATAAGGTAGGCTGATGAATATGAAGCACCTCCTCCAGATCACCTACGCACATTTCATCCTGACTTATTTGACACAACAACATCATGCGATCTCTATTTGAAAGCACTTTCATTAAACGACATGCATCGTCTGCAGATGAGTGCATCATTTCTAAGTTCAAGGGAGCATCAAGGACTGGCATAGTTGAAACCCTTAGTTCAGTGGTACACCAACCAATGGACGACCTTCCAAAGTCCAAAGGTATAAAGAGCCGTCATATAACTTAGTAGATTTATTGCCTACTAATTCCGACATCACGAACCAACCACCAGATGCTAGGTGGCCAGTATTGCAATAGGCGATTGTTGGACCCCTGGCGTTCAAACCATTGGCAGCAAGCAATGCATCATAAGTTTTCTTTTGCCAAAAATACAATGCGCCATTACTTGGTTTTGCCAACAACTCAGGCGCCAATTCTTTTGAACCCTGAATGTGACCAAAGGTCAAGACATCTGGACGTTTTGTAAGACCCAAATATTGAGCGGGTTGGCGAGCATCCAATAACTGTGACTTGCTACTTTTGGAGGCTGCCGCTACATCATTAGAGCTAGCAATTAGCTCCTTACGTTCTGCTTTTGCCAACCAATTACCAACCGCCTTTGGGGTATTAGCAATAGTAAATTCGCGGCCTTCAATTAACCAGCCTGCAATGCCACCATCTAGAACAGCTACTTGATCTTCGCCATATACCTTAAATGACCAGTAGGTTCGCAAAGCCTCATCAATATCAGAGATATCTTGCCCAATAGGAACGAGAACGATTGGTTTATCAGAATTAATTCCTAAAGATTGAACCAACTTCTCAAAGTCAGCCTTTTCAGGAATTAGAAATTTAATTTTCTTGCCATCCACCATGCGATCGACACGGACTTTCTTAAAGTCTAAGAGAGTGGAATTACTAATATGACCACCTACCTCTACCAAAAATTTCTTACCTGTTTTTTTGTCAGTATCAAATTCCGGGTTTCTCAGGTAACTTGCTAAATCTGTTCTGACCTCGATCACCTGAACTTCGGACATATTATTTGCCAACCAGTCAGCACTGATTACCGGACCAGGCAAAGTGATGGCTTGAGCCAGACTTACTAAGCCTGTGAGAACGAAGGCCAAAAGCCATTGAATCTTTTTCATTTTTACTCCCTTATGAATTTACAACTAACAAATGGTCTGAGAGG
>JBIISV010000082.1:0-8144 GCA_044340835.1 Polynucleobacter sp. | reverse complement strand
TCGCTTGTATCTGACATGCTTGTTGTTGCTCAAACTGTGCCTGAAGGCCCTGCACCAGGCCAGCAGCAGCACCCCCACTTAAAATCGATAATTTCATGCCCTGCCTTCAATATTGATCATCAGATATTTCAATTATTGCGCCTTAATGCCAGCACTCTTGACAATATTTGCCCACTTTTGAATATCGGCATTCAAGTAATTCGTAAAGGCTGCAGGGTTCATCACTAGTGGTGTTGCACCCTGCTTTGCCCATATATCGACCACCTCTGGCGTGCGCTGAATCTTTACTACTGCTTTATTTAAGGATTCAATCACGTCCCTAGGCGTTCCTGCGGGAGCCATTAATCCCAACCAAATCGACATTTCATACTTGGGAACGCCTGATTCAGAAATAGTAGAAACCGCAGGCAAGATGGATGAGCGAGAAAGACCAGTCGTTCCCATTGCCCTCACCTGATTTGATTTGACATACTCCGACATGGTCGTAATAGCATCAAACATCATATTGACCTGACCGCCCAATACGTCTGTTCGGGCTCCTGAACTCCCTTTGTAAGGAACATGCAAAATTTTCACCCCGGCCATGGAGTTAAACAATTCACCGGCAAAATGGTACGGCGTTCCAGTGCCAGATGAGGCAAAAGTGAGTCCGTTTGGATTTGCTTTTGCATACTGAATCAACTCCCCGAGATTTTTAAATTGGAGAGAGGGATGAATCACTAATAATAAGTCCGAGAAATTAACGGGCGCAATCGCTACAAAATCCTTCATTAAATTAAAGGGCTTGTTTTCAACTAGGGACTCATTTATCGTCTGCGTATTGGACATCATTAAAAGGGTGTAGCCGTCCGGAGCAGACTTTGCAACAAAATCCGTACCAATAATGGAACCTGCTCCAGGCTTGTTTTCTACCACAAAAGGCGCTTTAAATTCGTCCTGTAGACGCAGCGCAATGAAGCGGGCGTAATTATCGGCGGGACCTCCCGCAGCGAAAGGAACAATAATTTTTACGGGCTTGTTAGGGTATGTTTGCGCTAGGCAAGGTAATGACATACTAAATACCAACAATACTGCTAGCTTGATGAATTTCATTTTTGTCTCCAGTTTTGACTAGGTCTCTTACTAAACATCATTTGATTAACTCAACATCCCCATGAAGGTACCCCATAGAAAATCTCAAAAATACGATCACTACATCGAGAATCTATTTTTTAGTATGAGGACTTTTCACAATGACTTGTCGCTGCTCTCCCAATCCCTCAATACCGCAAGTAACTATATCGCCTACTTTAAGATAAGCTGGTTTTGGTTTCATGCCCATGGCAACTCCCGGCGGGGTTCCTGTAGCAATAATATCTCCAGGTAACAGTGTCATATATTCACTGACTTTACTCACGATGGTGGCAACATCAAAAATCATCGTTTTAGTATTCCCACGCTGCTTGGCCACGCCATTGACATCAAGCCACATATTCAATTTTTGAGGATTTTTAATTTCATCAGCAGTCACTAACCAAGGGCCAACAGGGCCAAAGGTATCGCAACCTTTACCCTTATCCCAAGTTCCCCCGCGTTCTAACTGGAATTCACGTTCAGAAACATCATTGACGACGCAGTAACCTGCCACATACTTGAGAGCATCTTTTTTTGATACGTATTGCGCTTTTACTCCAATTACAATTCCGAGCTCAATCTCCCAATCCATTTTTTTAGAATTTCTTGGTGCAATCGTATCGTCATTGCAACCACATAAACTGGAATTGGCTTTGAAGAAAATAATTGGTTCGGACGGTATTGCCATGCCCGCTTCTGCAGCATGGTCAGAGTAATTGAGGCCGATTGCAACAAACTTACTCACCTTGCTAATCGGCACTCCAAAGCGTTTTTTACCTTTGACGATCGGTAATGTCTCTGGCTTGATCTTCGCTAATTTAGCTAAAGCACTTTTCGATAGAGATCGAGGCTCTATATCCTGAATGACACCAGATAAATCCCTTAAAAGCCCCTCTTTATCAATCAGCCCAGGCTTCTCTTTTCCATCAGATCCATATCGCACCAACTTCATTACTACCCCTTTACTTGACCGTCATAGCAAATGACTGCACTTTTTTACTGCATAGTAACATTGGATTCTTTAATGACTTTGCCCCAACGCTCATATTCAAGGGCCATATATTTAGTCATTACCTCTGGTGGTGCATATGCAGGCTCTACGCCAGCGTCAAATAAAGCCTTTTTCGTTTCGGGATTGGCCATCACTTTAGCAATCTCTTGATTAAGCTTATTCACAATATCTGCTGGGGTATTTGCTGGTGCCAATAATGCCAACCAAACAGAAGCCTCATACCCAGGAACACCGGCCTGAGCCAGCGTAGGAACATTTGGAAGCTGGGGGATACGCGCACTCGTTGTGACTGCTAAGGCCCGCAAATTACCTTGTTGAATTTGAGCAAGTACATTTGGAACGCCAGCAAAACTACTCTCAACAATACCTGCTAACAAATCGTTTGTTGCACCACTGCTGCCTTTATAAGGAACGTGTTGCAACTTGGTATCCGTCATCGTTGCAAACAAGCTACCCATTAAATGCTGGTTACCACCATTTCCGGAGGAAGCGTAGCGCAGAGAATCTGGCGAGGCCTTAGCTAAAGCAATAAATTCTTTAACAGTTTTAGCTGGAACTTTTGGGTTCACCACAAATACATAAGCGGAATCCACTAACCTACTAACAACAGTGAAATCTTTTAAGGCATTGTAGGGAACTTTCTTATAAACCCAAGGCCCAAGAACGTGAGCGGTGGATACCATCACCAAGGTATAACCATCCGGAGCCGCTTTAGCCACGAAATCAGTACCAATAGTGGAGCCTGCGCCTGGTTTATTTTCAATCACAAATTGCTGCCCCATAGCGACAGATAGTTTTTGTCCCAAGATACGAGCGACGACATCTGTAAATCCGCCTGGGCCAAAAGGTACTACTATTTTAACGGGCCTGTCTGGATATTGGGCATGGGCCGCTAGTGGAAATAAGAAACTAGCAGAGGTTAAAAGTACCAGGGATTTCTTAATTAAATTTTTCATCTTATCCTCTATAAACAGGGTTTGGCATAGTGAAATAACTATACAAGATTTGATACACCATCATATAGTTCTTTTGTTGAAAACTGGCATGTGAGATGCCTGCCATTACGCTAAATTGCTTGTCTGAATTGGGTAGTAGCTTATAAAAGTCAATTAAATCATCCATACCAGCAATACCGTCATACTCACCACGCAGAATAATCGTTGGCACCGGAATTTTTGCAGGATCAACTAAAGGCAACTTAGAGCACATGTCTACATAGGTTCCTGTTGGCATAGAGTCGTCCAGGGTCAGAATCGCATCGGCAAAGGCTTCAATCGTTGCATCATCTGCTGTACCAGGATGGTCACGATCGAACACACTGCGTACAAAAGCACGATCGATTGGACGTCTATTTTTGGCAATAAAGTCCGCTAGCTTTTTCTTGCGCTGCTCTAATGTATGACTTCCTTCACCCGTCCAAACAAATGCATCTAAGGCTAATTTAGCAACACGCTCAGGCTTTCTTTGGGCAAACAAAGCAGCCTTCAAGGCTCCCGATGAAATGCCATACAGTAATAAGGATTTAGAGCTAGTATGCGAAAGAATGTATTCACTACCTGCAACTAAATCATCGGCGCCGTTGCTAATATCAAAATTAATATCACGCTTCTTATCTGAGCGGCCATAACCCTCATTGTCCATAGTCCATGTTTCGAAGCCTTGGTCAGCAAACCAATCCATAGCGGAAGAAAATGGTCGTCCAGGAACATTTAAATCAAATGTTGGCTGCGAGGCCATAGAAGAGCCATGAATAAAAAAGATAGTGCCTAAAAATGGCTTATTGGGATTAGCCTTTTTTTGCCACATAAATAAATTAATGTCATCGCGCTTAATCCAGTGCTCAACACCGCCAGTCCAGGTTACTGCTGCCATCTAAGTCTCCTAATAAAATACAAAAAAATGCCTAAGCCCTCTATGATGCCAAAAAATGCGTTTTCAGGCTATCCAGAGTCAAATCTCCCATGAAACTACCGTAATCACTCGGATTTCTATAGAAAAGTAGCTATTTATGCCCAATAGGGCAGAGCTTACTTGCTCACTGCACCCGCATCAGTCCAGCCAGCTACTCGCCCGACGCGTATTGCCTCTTCAGCAGAGAAATTGAGCTCCACCTTAATGCCGTTGATTGGTTCACGCATAAATAATTGGTAGAGATTCGAGTTGTGAGCCTTACGCTCACTAAATTCAATTCCATTCTTGGTGAGGCGCTCAATAAACTCATCCATGCCATCACAGCTAAAACAAGCATGATCAATTCGACCCGACCCCAAGGCGCCAGCCGCTGAGTAATCTTGTTGAGGTTGATCTGAAGGTGTTTTCAAATAAGTATCTTGATGCTCAGAAAATTTGGCTTTCCCAATATGCAATACGTCTTGATCACCTATATAGAGCCAATAGACTGGAAATCCAAAATCGGGATGATCGCCACTTCGAAAGCCTAAGTTATTGCAAAACCAATCTCTAGTGCCCTCAGGATCATGCGTCAATATTAAGAGATGTTCTAGGAACTTTAAACCCATCAATTTTTCCTTTTTACGTTTCTAGAATGCATCTTTTGGAGCTGGAGCCTGCTTGCGATACCAATCAGAAATCCATTCGCCCGTTTTGATGAGAACGCCTTCTTTCTGTTGAATATGATCGAGCAACTTTTCAAAATAACCGATACGATGCGGCGCACCTGTAATGTATGGATGGATACTAATGGCCATTACCCTGGTAATTGACTCGCTCTCAGACCATAAGCGTTCAAATTGATTAATGCCTCGCGTCATCATTTCTTCTGCACTATTACTCTGTAATAACATCATCGGAATATCGTTAATCTCGACCGTATAGGGAACAGATAAAACTGGCTTAGGCTTGGCATCAATCCATACTGGCTGATCATCTAGCACCCAATCTGCCACATACTCAATACCCGCTTGAGATAGGCAATCAATCGTTGCATCATCTTCAGTAAGGCCAGGACTCTCCCAACCTACTGGAGCTTTACCGCTAAATTTTTTAATCGCATCAACCGTTTTCTCAATTGACTCGAGCTGGTTGGAGACTTTATGCATTGGGCCTTGAATATATCCATGACCCATCATTTCCCAGCCCTTATTCAACCCAGCCTCGGCAACGCGAGGGTAAGAGCTGCAGACAATGCCATTAGTCGCTAAGGTAGGAATAATATTGCGTTGATTTAAGGCGTCAAATATGCGCCAAAAACCCACGCGCATACCGTATTCGTGCCAAGCCCAGTTTGGTAAATCTGGCTGCAAAGGCTGCCCCATCGGCGGAGAAAGCACGGTTCTAGGCATATGGTTTTCAATAGACCAATGCTCAATATTAACAATTAACCAAACCACCATGCGCGCAGATTCTGGTAACACCAACTTGGGTCTATCTACAATCGCAGTAAAAGGTACGCGCGAACTAAGCAAAGCACTCACTTTTTTGTCTCCTTTATTATGATTTTATGAATATCATAGATATGTTATTAATCTCATCTTACCTTTTGAACAATTGAATGTAAACCGTGAATATACAAAGCAAAAGCAGTGTATTGGAACTTGACAAAGTATCCGCTTTTTGTAGGCATGCCCCAGTTGAGATTCCGGCCACTCAGAATGGTCCTCTTGACCATTTAAGCTATGGCGTCAAGGATATTTACGATATCGAAGGCATTCCAACTGCTTTTGGAAGCCCGGCATGGCTTAAAACCCACCCCATTCCAATCAAGACCGCTACTTTCATCAAGACCTTATCGAATGCTGGGGCTAGCTTACTAGGAAAAACCCATACAGATGAATTGACCTACAGCATCCTCGGGATAAATGCACACTATGGAACGCCGATCAATAGCGCTGCGCCAGCGCGTGTTCCTGGAGGGTCATCCAGCGGTTCTGCTGCTGCTGTCGCCGCAGGCCTAGTGGACTTTGCCATTGGCTCAGATACGGGCGGATCCGTTAGAGCACCAGCAAGCTTTTGTGGAATTTATGGCATCAGAACAACGCATGGTCGCATCTCTCTAAAGCATGCCAGAGCACTAGCAAAAAGCTTTGATACGCTGGGATGGTTTGCAAAAAATCCCAAAACACTACTTCGTGTTGGCGAAGTCTTATTCAATGAACACGCAGAAAATATTCAAAAAAAGCCTCAATTTTTTATCCTAAAAGAAGCCTTTGACATCATTCCTGAAGCAATCAGCATTACTCTAAAAAAGAAAATTGCCACCCTCTTTAATGAGCCGCAAAAAGAGCTGAGCATCGCACCAGAAAAGTTGTCGGATTGGGCTGAGACCTTTCGCATTGTTCAGGCCTCTGAAATCTGGCAAGAGCATGGCGAGTGGGCTACGCAGCATCTTCATGAGTTCGGCCCAGGCATTAAAGAGCGTTTTGAAATTGCTAAATCCTTAGATCCAAAAATGATTGAGCAGGCCCTAAAAGAGAAGGCACTCATTAAAAATAAGATTAGGAAGTTGCTAACTCAGCATAGTAACGATAGCACCGAGGCCGTTCTATTGCTACCTAGCACAGGGTGTATAGCCCCCCTCCTAAACTCAACTTCAATAGAGTTAGAGGGAGTTCGCAAGCAACTCTTTCAATTGCTCTGTGTTGCGGGGTTGGGTGGTTTGCCTCAAGTCAATCTTCCAGTCTGCCGATACGAGGATGCACCCCTTGGTCTATCACTGATGGCTGATATTAATCAAGATTTACTGCTTCTAAATTTTGCGAGCAAGCTAGAAGAGCATTCAAAGCATGAATAAAGACGATCATCGATAAAAAAATCCCCTGAAGAGCATTCAGGGGATTTTTTATATCTGCATACTAAACTTCCGAGCAAGTAGTAAGGGCTATTCTTTTGGAATATTCAGCCTCTTAATGAGATCGCCAGCAAGCTTCGCTTCTTTTCTGACAATTTCATTCACCTTGCCAGGCGTGCTAAAGAGGGGCGTTACACCTAACCTTAGATAGCTCTCCTGCACTTCCGCCGACGCCATGACCTTTTCGAGTGCTGAATTTAGCCTTTGAATAATAGGCTCTGGCACACCTTTTTGTGTCACCAAGGTCCACCAAACTGATGCTTCAAAACCTGGAAAGCCTAACTCAACCATCGTTGGTACGTCGGGCAAAGAAACCGAACGCTGTAATGAAGTAACAGCCAATGGGGTCAATTTTTTAGTCGTAATAAATGGAATAGCAGGTGCCATATCTGAGAAAACCAATTGCACTTCACCACCTACGAGAGCAGCTGTAGCCTGTCCATTGCCCTTATAAGGAATATGCACGAGATCAATACCAGCGGCAGCCTTAAACTTCTCAGCTGATAAGTGGGCCGTATTACCCTTTGCTCCAGCCCCATAATTAATTTGACCTGGATTTGACTTTGCAAACGAAATAAGGTCTTTCATCGATTTAATTGGAAGCGGTGAGTTTGGGTTAACGACCAAAACCTGTCCAGCAATACCGATCATCGATATCGGTGAAAAATCTTTAAACCAATCGTAAGGTAGGCTTTTATAAAGAAATTGATTATTTAAAATGATGCTGCTGGTTCCCAAAAGCAAGGTGTAACCATCTGCGGGAGATTTGGCTGCCGCATCAAAACCAATCGTGCCATTAGCCCCAGGTCTATTTTCAACAATAATGGTTTGCCCTAGAGAATCCCCTAGCCTCTGCGCAATAATGCGACTTAATAAATCACTTGTTCCGCCTGGAGGAAATGGCGCAATAATTTTAATTGAGCGAGTGGGATAGTTTTGTGCGGCTGCGATCAATGGTACAAATAGCAGCGCAAAGAACATACTTCGTAATACGGTAAGAACGTGCTTAAATTGCATATAAACCTCCGAAAAAATCTCTTAATCTAGTTAATGAAAATAGGTGCTCAGCAGACTATTGAGGCTGGGCGCCAGAATCTTTTACCACCTTAGCAAATTTAGTAAACTCCGCTTTAACAAGTGCACTAAATTCTGCAGGGGTACTACCGATAGGGTCAGCACCCTCCCTGAGAAAGCGATCCCGAATTTCTGGTT
>JBIISV010000081.1:0-8198 GCA_044340835.1 Polynucleobacter sp. | reverse complement strand
GCGATATCTAAACGTGCCAATATTTTGATGCGAGTAATTAAACGCTCATGCAGATCAATGGAGAATTGGTGTTGCAATACTAGGCGACCATCTATTCTCACGCGCACTACAGTTTCTTGAGATCTAGCCTCAATGTGAATATCCGTAGCCCGAGTATTTAGTGCATTAACAGCGATCTCATGCCAGGTTCGAATAATGTGAGAGTCATTTGACAGCTCGTTCAATCTGGATTTATTTGGGTAGCGGGCTGATATAGTTTGACAGTTTTTACGCCCTGCTCATCGAACTGAACGATTTCCATGACTACACCCGCAATTCGAATACTCACATCATAATCAGGAATAGCCTCTAAATTTTCCAAGATCAGACCATTCAGAGTGCGCGGGCCATCAAGCGGAAGCTCTAGTTTAAGAAGTCGATTTAAGTCTCGCAATGAAGCGGTGCCACTGGCTAGATAGGTCCCGTCTGCTAGCCAATGGGGATCATTGGAGAGGTTAGAGAATGAGGTTGTGAACTCACCGATTAATTCTTCGACAATATCTTCAAAAGTAACTAGGCCAAGAACCTCGCCATATTCATTAACCACTAGACTTAGGCGCTGCTGATTATCTTGAAAAAATTGCATCTGTTGCAGAACCGGTGTTCCGCTTGGGATAAAGTAGGGCTCGCTCAGAAGCGCTCTAAAGTTGTCTTGATGAAGTTCTAATTCACCTAGCAATGAGAGTACTTTTTTTACAGAAAGTATTCCAACAATACGCTCAGAGTCACCATCACATACTGGTAATTTATTGTGATAGCAAGTTTCTAGTTGTTGAATAACTTCATCAATCGGCCTAGAAAGATCAAGTATTTCAATCTTTGAGCGAGGCGTCATCACATCGTCAACCAAGATATTTTCGAGGTTAAATAGATTTAGCAAGATATTACGGTGATGGGTAGATACAAAGCGATTAGATTCAAGCACCAAGCTACGTAGCTCTTCTTTGCTCATGACCCTATTTTCGGTGGAGGTTTGCAGTCCAAAAATTCTCATTAATCCAGATACAAAGCTGTTGATCAGCCAGAGCAGAGGTTTGAGTATGTAGGTAAGCGGCAGAATGAGCCAGCCAACATTACTAGCAATTTTTTCAGGAAAGGCGGTCCCAATGACTTTCGGAGTGATCTCGCTAAAAATAATGATGAGGAAGGCAACTAACAGGGTGGCAATTGATAACACCAGGCCACTATCGCCAAAAAGATGAAGTGCAATGCCAGTGACCAATATTGGCAGGATGGTATTGATGAGATTATTAGAAATAAGCAGTACTGATAGTAGCGAGTCAATCCGCTTCAATAGTCTTTCAGCAAGCGCTGCGCCAGCATTTCCGCCATTAGCCATGGCGCGCAGACGATGGCGATTGGCAGATAGCATGCTGGTTTCGGCCATGGAAAAAAAGCCAGAAAGTGCGAGTAAAAAAAGGACTAGTCCGACTTGACCAAGAAAAGGCCAATCATCAAAAAAGGTGTCCATCAGTTATGCCTACAAAGAATAAGGAGCAACCAATATAGCAAAGTGCGATTTCACTAGCTATAGTCCCATCGGAATCATGCATGAATGCATTCTTCAATATGTGTCAGAATCTTCCGCATGCCTAGCTCTAAATCTACTGAATATTGCGTGATATCAGCCCCTTTTGGCTGCTTGGGCTTGCAAACTGAGTTGGTAGATGGGAGTTTGATGCTCTCAAAAATTGATTATTTACCTCCAAATACGGCTTTGAGACCTCCAGCTAATCATTTAGCGAAGACATTTTCAGAGCAGTGCGACCAATATTTTAAAAATCCCTTTGTTGTTTTTGATCTTCCCCTCAAGCCGCTTGGTACAGCCCATCAGCAAAAGGTCTGGAGTGCTACTCAAGCTATTGGGGTGGGTAATACCACTACTTATGGAGAGATCGCAAAACAGATTAAAAGTGGACCCCGCGCAGTTGGAACTGCCTGTGGCGCAAATCCCTATCCTTTGGTTATCCCTTGCCACAGAGTGGTTTCCGCGCAAGGGCTGGGAGGATTTATGAAAGAAGATACCCCTGGCTTTTATCGCCAGATCAAACTTTGGCTTTTAGACCATGAAGGCGCAATTTAACTACTCCCTATTGCAAGTTTTCTTAGGCGACTAGAGGCGATGTAAAAAAATGCTTTTATGAGAAAGTCATTACTAGTAGCTAGCTTGGTAAAGCCGTAGAAAATCCAAACCGTATTTCTGGAGAGTTTTATCTCTACTTTCTTACTCAATTCCCCGCTAGTGGAGATCTTTTCTAGTGTCATGACTGCGAGGCCAAATGCTAAGAAGCAGAAACGTCTCATGCCGACTTCATTATTTGGAATCAGAAGAATGTAGCTTAGAGAGTTCTGCAGTTTGTTGTAGGCAAGCTTGAGGAGCTGAGTTTGGCTTATCTGCGCAGGCCTCCAGGAAACTCCCCGGGCGTAATCTGCAGACGAATCTTTCAGAATATTGGTCATTTGCAAGGCTTGGCCGAAGTCAACTGCTAGCTTCTCATGTCCGCTGATGTGTTTTGCAAATTCAGGGGAATAGTGGCCAAATATAGTAGTGAGTAATTCTCCAACTACTCCCGCTACTGCATAGCAGTACGCTTCAAATTCTGCGAGGTCTTTAAGACCCTCTTGTGTTTGTCGGCTATGAAAATGGGACATGCCCTCAGACATGATTGAAACGCAACGGCTGATAGCAGCTCGATCCCTGTTAGGGAGGTTGTAGAGAATGCGAAGAACAGTCGGTGTGTGAGTAATCAAATCGAGTTCATCAACATTGGAATGGCCCCGCAAAGTCTCGAGGCAGGGTGTTACGAATGCCTCTGCCGAAATCTTGCCAAGCACGACATCCAAGAATAGTTTGGACAGGTCCTGTTTCTCTACTGGGCTAATTTCAGCTGCATCCTCGATTGTGTCCACAATGCGGCAGAGCAAATAGGTGTTGCCAACCACGATTTCAATGTCAGGAGGTAGCAAGGGGATGGTGAGTGCGAAAGTGCGCGATACAGAACCTAAAATCGCCTTTTGATAGGCTAAATCGGTGTTTGGGCTCTCTATGCTGGAATTCATTCCTGAATTATGTCAGACAGGTTCGCCCAAGCTTGGCTCCTGTTGACTAAATGTCATAAGTAACAAGGCCATATAATTTGGGCAAATTCCTGAAGGAGAAATTGGGCGATGTTGATTTGGTTTGTCATCATCTATTGGATAGTATCTGTGGGCATCGGTCTCTGGGCTGCGCTACGGGTTAAAAATACCGCTGACTTCGCTGCGGCAGGTCACAGCCTCCCATTGCCGGTTGTTACCGCCACCGTATTTGCCACCTGGTTTGGCGCTGAAGCGGTATTGGGTATTCCGGCTACCTTCCTGCAAGAAGGCCTTGGTGGGATTGTCTCCGATCCTTTTGGATCTTCAATGTGTCTGATTTTGGTTGGCCTCTTTTTTGCGCGCCATCTTTATAACCGCCGCATGCTCACTATTGGTGATTTTTTTAGGGAAAAATATGGCCGTACGGTCGAAGTATTGGTCACCCTCTGTATTGTGGTTTCTTATTTGGGTTGGGTTGCAGCACAGATTAAAGCCTTGGGCTTAGTCTTTAATGTTGTTTCTGACGGGGGTATTTCTCAGACTCTTGGCATGTTAATTGGCGCAGGAAGTGTATTGATCTATACCCTTTTTGGCGGTATGTGGTCAGTAGCGATCACCGACTTTATTCAGATGATCATCATTGTGGTGGGGATGCTCTATATTGGTGGCGAGATGACAGCTCAAACTGGGGGCATTGGCATTGTGCTAGATCATGCCTCTGCTGCAGGACAGTTTTCTAACTTCTGGCCAGACATGAACCTCGCTGCTATCTTAGGTTTTGTGGCTGCCCTATGCACCATGATGTTGGGATCAATTCCACAGCAAGATGTCTTTCAGCGCATCACCTCATCTAAGAACGTTAACATTGCCGTACAAGCAGCTCTTTTAGGTGGTGTTTTATATTTCGTCTTTGCTTTTGTTCCGATTTACTTGGCTTATTCAGCAATCATTATTGATCCAGGCCTGGTGAAGCAGTATCTCAATACTGATCCGCAAATGATTTTGCCTAAACTGATCCTGAATCACGCACCACTCATTGCTCAAGTGATGTTTTTTGGCGCCTTGTTATCTGCTATCAAGAGTTGCGCCAGCGCTACTTTGCTAGCCCCTTCCGTCACGTTTGCTGAAAATATTGTGAAAGGCTTTTTTAAGCACCTATCTGATCAAGCCCTATTGAAAATCATGCGCATTTCAGTGCTCTGTTTTACAGTCGCCGTCACTTTTTTTGCGATTAACTCTGAGTTATCGATATTTAAGATGGTTGAGAACGCCTATAAAGTGACTCTAGTCGCCGCTTTTGTTCCACTTGCCTTTGGGGTGTATTGGTCAAAAGCCAACTCCCTTGGTGGATTATTGGCGGTTTTAGGCGGCCTTATCGTCTGGGTTGGATGCGAAATATTAGCGCCAGATGCCATTCTCCCGCCACAATTAGCTGGCCTCTTGGCTAGCATCGTAGGCATGCTTGTGGGTGGATTGGCTGTCAGGGCGAAATGACTTCGAATTGGCTTAGCATTTGGCCACAAGTTGCCTAAAAATTAGGCAACAATATTTTGCTCCACTCTAAATTGTTCTCCGCTAAGATGATGTTAATTCAATATTTTTATCTTTAGGGAGTTCTCATGAAAATCTGTGTGATCGGTGGAGGGGGCGCAATTGGCGGTTACCTTGCCGTCATGTTGGCGCGCGCTGGTAATGACGTTACTGTCGTTGCGCGCGGTGCAACTTTGGCCGCAATTAAAGAGCGTGGCCTTGCGTTAATTATGGATGAGCAGCCTGAGCCTCTAGTGGCGCAGGTAAAGGCAGTAGAAAAAATTCACGATGCAGAAACTCCCGATGTTGTCATTCTGGCGGTGAAGGCCCATCAGGTTGAACCTATTATTGATGATCTCGCAGCTATTATGGGCGCCGAAACGATTTTGATCCCAATGCAAAACGGTATTCCTTGGTGGTACTTTCAGAAATTGGGTGGCGACTATCAAGATCATTCCGTTGAAACGGTAGACGCGGGCGGCCTTGCTAAGCAGGCAATTAACCCAAACAATATTATTGGTTGCGTAGTGTATCCGGCCACCTTTACTCAAGCCCCAGGTGTGATCCGTCACGTTGAAGGTAATCGCTTTCCCTTGGGCGAGCTTGATGGACAGCCAACAGAGCGTATTCAGAAGATGTCAGAGATGATGACTGCTGCTGGATTTAAATCCCCAGTCTTGGACGATATCCGTTCTGAAATTTGGTTGAAGTTGTGGGGCAATATGACTTTCAATCCGATCAGCTCGCTCACTCACGGTACCTTGGAGGGCATTTGCCAATATCCACTCACTAAAGAGTTAGCTCGCAACATGATGGCTGAGGCGCAAACTATTGCTGAGAAGCTAGGCGTCACTTTCCGTGTTGATATTGAGCGTCGTATCGCTGGCGCTGAAAAGGTCGGCAGGCACAAAACATCGATGCTACAAGACTTAGAGGCTGGCCGTAGTTTAGAGATTGATGCCCTATTGGGCTCTGTGATTGAGCTCGGGAAGATTACTCAAACACCAACGCCCTGCTTGGATACTGTTTTTGCATTAACAAAGTACCTTGATGAGAATGTTCAGGCCTCTAAAGGTAGCTTGGCACTGCCATCAGTATCTGGCTACTAAAAAGACAACTCTGAGTATTAAAAAACCCCTTGCTACTCAACATAGCAAGGGGTTCATTTTTTAATGATCTGACATTACTCAAAGCGATTGTCTAAGCGTCCAACGCCATCGATGATGATGCTGACATTACTGCCGGGCTTCATGGAGCCAACGCCAACAGAAGTTCCGCAGGCGATGACATCACCAGCCTGTAAGGGCAGATCTTGAGAAATCAGACTCACTAATTTCGCGGGTGGGAAAATCATATCCGTGATTGGATAGTTTTGACGCTCTTGATCATTCAATATGGTTTTAATCGTTAGCTTACTTGGGTCTACATCAGTAGTGATGTAAGGACCAAAGACGCCAAAGGTATTAAAACTCTTAGAGCGCGTCCACTGCGCATATCCCGGATCTCGATTGAGAATTTCTATGGCGGTCACATCATTGATGCAGGTATAGCCAAAAATGGCATTAGCTGCTTGCGCTTCATCTACCTCGTGACAGGGCTTACCAATCACAATACCAAGCTCTCCCTCATAAACTACTTTGCCTGAATAGGACTTCGGAGTTCGAATGATTTGATTTGCCGCTAAGAAAGAGTTATTGCCTTTGAGAAAGTACAAAGGCTCAGCGGGTAGCGAATGTTCAAGCTTGGTAACGAGCGCATGAAAGTTATCTACCATCGCAACCATCTTTGATGGATTGCAGGGGATATTGATAGTGACATCGGATAGTTTTAAGATTTCGCCTGTGGCCTGAGGCTGATTAAAAAGATCCCCTGTATATACCGCTATCCGATCACCCTGTACTTGCCCTAAACCTGGTTTACCTTGATGCTGAAATCTGAGCCACTGAGCCATAATGCATTCTCCTGATGGGTTAATAGTGGGTGTTTAACCGTTAATATTTCATAAGTAATATCTTACAGGGGTGTATTGATGACTAAGAATTCTGAATTGATAATTACACCTGAAATAGGCCAGCCCCTGCCGTATATCGAACGGACCCGAAATTATTATCTTGGTTTGGGATATGAAACACCCTATGTCTGGGCGCACTTTATTGACGTACCATTTGCCCCGCCAAGTAAGCCCTTGAATCAATCCGTTTTAGGTTTAGTGACAACCGCAGTCCCTTTTGATTCAAGCAAGGGACCGCAGGGGCCTGGGGCACCATATAACTCTGCAGCGAAGTTTTACGAGCCATACAGTAGATCAGTGAACGAGGATCTGGATTTGCGCATTGCCCATGTAGGAATCGATCGGCGTAATGCCAACATGCAAGACAGTCATTGTTGGTTTCCTCTGGATGCAGCCAAGCGAGCAGTGAAGACTGGGCGTATTCAAGCCATATCAAAACATGTTTATGGCTTACCCACTAATCGTAGCCAGCGGCATACTTTAGAGGTGGATGCGCCCTTGATTCTCGGCATGATGCGTGCAGATCAAGTTGATCTTGCTGTATTGATTCCGAATTGTCCTATTTGTCACCAAAGCCAAAGTTTATTGGCGCGTTTCTTGGAAGAGGCCGGGATACCTACTGTCATCATGGGGGCGGCGAAAGATATTGTTGAGCACTGTGGAGTGCCACGTTTTGTATTTAGTGACCTTCCATTAGGCAATGCAGCGGCCTTGCCTAATAATCTGGAATCGCAAGATTTGAATTTTGAATTAGCCCTTGGTCTTTTGGAAGGGGCTTGCGGCCCACGGACAACCATACATTCGCCTTTAATTTGGTCGGCGGACCCCTCTTGGAAATTAGATTATTCCAATTTGGATCGACTTTCTCTTGAGGAGGTGATGCGCTTACGTGAAGAAGCCGAAAGGGCGCGCATTACCGCGCGTGAGCTAAGAATAAAGAGTCTTGGTACTTAAGTCTGTCTAGACAGCGAGTATTGACATAAGGCACGTAAGGCCGCTGTTGCTGTGTTCTGTGGGAAGTTTTTGAGGCATTCCAGCGCAAGATCTACTTCTCGTTTTGCTGCGGCTTGGGTGTAGTCTAAAGCGCCCGAGCTTTGGACGGCACTCAGAATTTGTGCAAAGACATCATCTGGTAGATCTTGATTTTGTTCGATGGCTGCTCGCACCAATAAACGCACTTCAGTGCTGCCATTCTCGAGAAGATAAATTAGTGGGAGCGTAGGTTTGCCTTCTCTTAAGTCATCACCAGCATTTTTTCCCATTTGAGAGGAGTTGGCCGTGTAATCTAAAAGGTCATCCATTAACTGGAAGGCGGTACCAATGTGGCGACCAAAAGCAGCAGATTGCTCTCTTTGTTTAGTATCGGCTCCAGCCAGAATTGCTCCCAGTTCAGTCGAGGCCTCAAATAGCTTAGCGGTTTTATAGCGAATCACCCGTAGGTAACTTTCCTCATCCACTTCAGGGTCATTCATATTGAGGAGTTGCAAGACCTCACCCTCGGCAATAGTGTTAGTTGCATCAGAGAGAATCTCCATCACTC
>JBIISV010000080.1:0-8321 GCA_044340835.1 Polynucleobacter sp. | reverse complement strand
ATTCAGGAATTGGTGATCTGACTATTGCAACTGCAATCTGGCCTTATCACGACAAAATCAATAGAACTTACATTGGTGCTGCTGCTTATCTCACGAGCCCTACTGGCAGCTACTCCAGTCAAAACGTACTGAATACCAGTGAAAATCGCTTTAGAACTGCCTTGCAGGTTGGCTTTCAGACGCCAATTACTCAGAGTGTCGATGGCATGATTGCATTTGATACCGTATGGTATGGAGGTAATAGTCAGTGTGCAGCCGCTTGTGGACTCAGTAGCAATGGCTCATTAAGCCAAAAACCACTGACCACGACTCAACTTGGCCCAATCTATCGCATTAACCAGACCTTTACGGTAGGCGCGACCTATTTTTATGTAGCAGGCGGTGCCGTGAGCATTAACAATACTTATCAAAACAATGTGGTCAATACCCAGCGATTTTTATTGAGCAGTCAAGCACATACCCCGATTGGCAGAATCTCTTTGCAATATGGTCGTGACACAGAAGTGAAGAATGGTTTTGTACAAACCCGCTTATTAGCGCTACGCTTAATGAAGGATTTTTAAGTCGCTCATTGCTGTGTATTTTTATCGCCCAGACTCAGTCGACTTAGATACCGTCCAATAATTCTGCATCTCAATAAACAAAAATGAGGCGGACCAAGTAATTAAAATAAAACCCGTAAGCGCTTCTACACCTGTGAGATACCTCAAATAGCCTTGAGCCACAATCTCACCATAACCTAAAGTAGTAAAAGTCACGAACGATAAATAAGCGCAGTCCAGTAATATGCCGTGTCCTGAAAGATTACCAACAAGACCTCCCATCTCCGGAAATTGTAAGGTGAAGAAATAAGCTAAGGCAAAAATCCAGATCTCAAGCACGTGCGCTATAAAGATGGCGCCAACACCAATCAGGACCCTAAATCGAGGCAGAATATGCGCCAATTTAGGTAGATTTTTAGCTAACTGAAACAGGACCTCGTAATGTAACAAAATCGCTATAAGCGCTAATGCTCCATTAACAATAAAGGCGGTGATGAGTAGCATGGATGAATTATCCCCCTTTTAAGGAGAGTGCAATATCAGCAACAAGACCATGACACTCTAAAAGCCGCCCTTATTAAGCACTCCCACTAATCTAAGCCGACATTAGCGCTCTTCACAAGCTGGACCCAAAATTTTTCATCTTGAGCCAAAAATGCTCCAAACTGTGCAGGCGAAGTCGATAGTGAAACATCCGTACCCTCACGAGCAAGCGCCGCTTTAATACTTGGCTGCTGTAGCGTAGCTTGCGTAGCTTCAAATAATTTTTGAATAATCGGGGCTGGAGTACCAACAGGCACAAAAAATCCATACCAAAAGTCAATCACGAATTCTGGTAATCCGGCCTCACGCATTCCGGGCAGGCTTGGCGCCAAAGTAGAGCGCTCTCTACTTGAAATGCCTAAGCCAGTTAATCGACCCGCTTGAATCATAGGCAAGACTGAAGGGGGCGTTCCAAATGTCAACTGAGTATCACCTGCAATAACCGACTGAACAGCAGGCGAACCACCTTTAAACGGGATATGGGTCATCTTGACATCGGCGATCTGTGAAAATAATGCTGCACCCAGATGCGGTGCTGAACCATTGCCAGACGTTGCGTAATTTAACTCACCAGGATTTTTCTTGGCTCTCGCAATCAAGTCTTTTACGCTGGTAATCCCCGTGCTTGGATTAACAGCAATCACTAAGGGGGAGCTAGTGAGCTTGCTAACGGGTACTAAATCGCTTGCTTTGTATCCTAGCTTTGGATTGAGGGCTGGGTTGACTGAAATACTACTGGGGCTAGCAATTAATATCGTGTAGCCATCTGGAGCTGACTTGGCAACCTGTTCGGCAGCAATACTAGATCCTGCGCCTGGTTTATTCTCAATAATGATGGATTGACCCAAGCTTTGACCAAGAGCAATACCCACATTGCGAGCCACATAATCGGCTGCGCCCCCTGGAGCAAAACCCACCAGCAGTTTAATAGGCTTATTGGGGTAAGGTGCAGTTTGAGCAAAAGCGACTTGAGTGGCAATAGCCATTAAGAAGGTTGGTATAAGAATTCTGAATAGTGTCATGACAATTCCTTTAATGTTGATTTAAACAACTCCAGATAAAATAATTTTTCCCAAATGGTGATTCGACTCCATGGCTGCCTTTGCTTCACTCAGCTTCTCAAAGGGAAATACTTGATCCACTAAAGGGATAATCCGACCTTCTGCAAAAAGTGGCAGAATTTTCTCCCTAAATGCAGGTACCGCCTCACAGCGCTGCACAAAACTACGTAATTTATTCGATACCCCAAATAATGTCAGTCGCTTGGTATGCAAAGCAGCGAGATCTATCTGTGCATTCATAATCCCATCCACATAACCCACCATGGCAAGACGCCCTTGAAAAGCCATTGAACGAATACACTCCGCAAATACGGAGCCGCCAACCGTATTGATTACTAAGTTCACCCCTTTGCCATCGGTTGCCTGCATGACTTGATCATGAAAATCAGAGGCTCGAGTACAAATACCGAGATCTAAACCTAAGCCGGCAAGTCGATCTAATTTCTCCTGTGAGCCAGAGGTTCCAATGACCTTTGCGCCTAGAGCCTTCGCCATCAATAAAGAAGAAACCCCCACACCAGAGCTGACACCCGGAATGAGTACATACTCACCTGCCTTTAAATGACCTTGGATCATCACCATATCAAATACCACATGAAAAGTGAGTGGTATTGCGGCTGCTTGCTCGGGTGTTAATGATGCCGGCATCAACATAGCCTCTCGCTGATCCATCAGCGCAAACTCCGAAAAAGCACCGGTGCATCTACCAAATATCCGATCCCCTACTTTTAAATTCTGGACTCCTTCGCCGCAAGCGACAACCTCACCAGCCGCATCCAAGCCTATGGGTTTTGCATCGCCTGCCTTATGTAGGCCATGGCCTAAGATAAACTCACCGCGATTGAGAGCAGCAGCCCTGACACGCAGAAGTACTTGTCCATTAGCAGGCTTAAGCTGCTCAATGTCACGAAGCTCGATTTCTGCACTCTTGCCATCACTTTTCATCCAATACGATTTCATACTATTTTCCTTGAGCTTGAATACTGATTGCGATAAGTGTACTGATAATAGATCCACCCCGACCGCCCGCAGTGCCATCACCGCGCATGGGCGGGCATATGGGGCATACACAAGATTCGATTAACCAATGCATTAAAGAGGGGTGGATTAACTTGCAATGTGATTTTTTAAGGTCTGTCCATCAGCAAATAAATGGAGATTACTGATAAATAACTCAAGCACTCTTTGCTCGTTTCCTGCGGAATGGCCTGCAGAATGGGGGGTCACAATGACATTTTCCATATCCCAAAGTGGCGAAGCGGCATCTAATGGCTCAAAGGCAAAGACATCTAAATAAGCGCCGCCTAATTGCTTACCCTGCAATGCTGCAATTAAATCAGGCTCATTGATAATTTCTCCGCGCGCAATATTAATGACTTTTGCAGCAGGAGGTAATAGATTGAATGCAGCGCGATCCAAGAGACCTCGCGTGTCATTGCTTAATGGGCAGGCAAGGACCAGCCATTGCGCTTGCGGTAGCACCTCTTGTATTTGAGAAATATGAATGGCACTACCCTCGGATACGCGTTTTTCTTTTAAGGCCGCATTAAATCCAACCAAGATCGTTTTGACACCGAACAGGTGTAAGGCGCGAGCGATCCCATCACCAATAGGGCCTCTACCGACGATGACTGCGGTCTGAGTACTCAGATCTTCGGGTAAGGGATAGTTAATCAGGGAATCCCAACGATGTTCTGTTTGCGCATTAAGCATTTGTGGAAATTTGCGCGCGAGCATCAAAATCCCTGCGATCGCATTTTGTATTACGACAGGGGCATTGACGCCTGAGGATCCAGAAATCATCACACCCCGCTTCATCAGATCTAAATAGATCAGGCGATCAGCACCAGCGGAATGTATTTGTACCCACCTTAAATCTGAGGAACCTAACAACAGATCATAAAAAGCTTGTGTTGATGGAATAATTTTTTGTTTGGTTGAGCTAGCTGTAACATCGCGGGAAATCAAAGCCACATCAAATGCAGTTCCTGGTGAAATATGATCACTCTGGAGTAATTCATATGGGAAGTTCGCACTGCGCTTTAGTTGAGATGCCAGCTCTGGTATCGCTAACTGGCTAGCCAATATTCGTAGTGGATGCTTTGTTTCAGAGTGATTCATATCAACTTAGTCGCGAAAACTTGGATCCATGCGCTCAACAAACCTCAATAAACCGGGCCACTCCATTAATCCATAGGGCCTGCGTGTTTGAGGCTGATAATTCATATAAGTCTCCTCGAGTACTGCAGGAGACACTTCTTGGAACGGGGTGTTGCAAGCCATCGCAGCAAGCTGTGCACGGCAAGCCGTTTCTAGTCGGTGCATCCAATTGAAGGCTTCACCCACTGTTCTACCTACGGTCAATAAGCCATGATTGCGCAAAATCATCGCCTCTGCATTACCCAGATTACGAACCAATATCTCTTGCTCTGCCATATTTAGTACTACACCCATATAGTCGTGATAACGGATCTTCAGAAAACGCATTGCGGTTTGGTTAATTGGTAATAAGCCGCATTTCAAAGAAGAAATTGCCATGCCAGCAGGCGTGTGCGTATGAATGACACAATCAATCTCTGGACGAGCCTCATGGACTGCGCTGTGCAAAATATACCCGGGCTTATTAAAGCCATAGTTCAATTCACCAAAATCTGGCTTAAACAACACTTCGCCCTCATGGCTAATCTTCAGAAAGCAAGAGGCAGTCATTTCCTCGTACATCATTCCATAAGGATTCGTCAGAAAAGCACCCGCTTCTCCAGGAACACGAATCGTAATGTGATTGGCCATCATGTCCGACATTCCATAATGGGCAATCAAGCGATAACATGCAGCCAAATCCACGCGTGCTTGCCATTCCTCAGGGCTGACTTTGTCTTTGAGAGAGGGTAATTCCAAGCGTCCTAATTTCATGATTCCCACCTAGTTATCTACTGTGACTATTCAATGCATTCAAAGAATTAATGGCTTCTGTTTGACCATAACTTAGCCAGATCTCTAACAGCATGAGCTTGATTGCCTAACAGTTGCTCTGAGATGATTTTGGCTTGTTGTGCCCCAATTCTAGGCTCAGTGAGCTCAATAAATTTATCTAGCAACTCTTGATCTGTTAAAGGCTCATCAGGATCGCCGTGTCGAGTATGTTGATGATGTGCATACACCGACCCATCCTTCATTTCAATTTCAACCTTGGCTGAGCGATGGATAGGAAATTTATTGGTGCACTCTTGGTCTATGCGTAACACCACTTTATCTTCAAGAGCATAAATCTCTGGATTTTCTAAAGCATCTGCTAAAAATGCCTTCTCTCGTACGCGACCTAAAATAATCCGCGCAGAAACGGTATACGTTAGACTAAATTTAGCTTCGAAAGCGGTTTTTGGATGAACATACTTGCAAACTTCACTTGTAGCTCTGTATCCCCCAACCCGAATCTGAGCAATATTCTCTGAGCGAATGGGGTGGTCGTTCAACAAGTGCGATACCGCATCAATCGCAGGGAAATTGTGACCACAGCATCCATGATTTTTAAAGGTAATGTGCTCGATATTCCAACTTTTCCCGAGGTCTTTAAACAGCTCATTCCAGCGAGGATTTTTAGATAGTGCTGCACCGAAGCCAGCATCACCCTCTAATAAATCTGGAGTTCCGGTCATTCCAGCCTGAGCAACTAGCGCAGCGTTGAGGCCTACCTCAGCAGCATGGCCAGGGTGCATTGGTTTGGTCATAGAGTCAGAGCGAAAGGCTTGCTGCAATCCACTGGCAAAAGTACCTGCAGTAGACAGCGCATCACAGGCCTGAGCTGCATTTAAGCCCAATAAATAGGAGCAGGCTGCCGCCGCACCAAATACACCGACGGTACCAGTCGTATGAAAAAACTCGTAATGACTCGGTTGAATGACCTTGCTGATCCGCGTTGAAACCTCATACCCAACAATCATCGCAGCCAACAAATGCTCTACTGAATCATCTCGTGACTCTGCCAAGGCATATACCGCTGAAATAGTTGGGCATGCCGGATGGTATGCGCCATCGCGAAAAATATCATCAAACTCTGAAATATGCGAGACAGTCCCATTGATAAACGCTGCGGCACGAGTAAACGCTTTTTGCGAAGTTCCAGCCACTGAGCACTTACCCACGCCGAGTTCTTCAACATAGGCCTGTATCAATCTGTTTGCCACATCGGTATTCGATCCCGCAATCAAAGCACCATGCCAATCGAGCAAAGCTCGACGAGCATGATGCATTGTTATCCTTGAGAATGTGCGTGACTGACAGTCCTCAATAAAGCGTCCAAACTCTTGCAATAAGGTCATGATTTACTCTGGTTTTGCGCCCGATGCCTTCACAATTGGCGCCCATAAAGCATGATCATTTTGTACAAACTTGGTAAATTCCTGAACACTCATTGGGATTGGATCGGCACCTAATCCTATCAACTTCTGCTTAATCGCTGGCTCTTCCAGAATGCTCAAGGTAGTTTCATTTAATTTCTTGATGATGGCTGGATTTGTGCCTACTGGAGCAAAGAAGCCAAACCAAGCACCAGTAGCAATATCAACACCGAGCTCATTTAAGGTAGGTAAATCAGGGAGAGCACTAATTCTCTTCTTGGTAGAAACAGCAATAGCATTTAACTGTCCAGACTTAATCAAAGGCACTACAGATGGCGCAGTAGCAAACATAAATTGCAAGCGACCCGCTACTAAATCACGTGTTGCCTCAGCCCCCTTATAGGGAATATGCAATGCTTCCATATTGATTTTTTGGGCAAATAAATAACTAATCAAATGCGCTGTAGTACCAATGCCAGTGGAGCCGTAATTAATAGCACTAGGATTTGCCTTTACATAAGCGGTAAATTCTTTCCAATTCTTAATGCCACTAGAGGCCGGGACCACCAGAATATTGGGAACATCTCCCAAAAGCGCGACTGGCTGTAACGCTTTCTGAGGATTAACAGCTAAATTTCCGAACAATGTCGGATTGATCGAGATTGGCCCAATGGAACTGGCAAGCAAGGTGTAACCATCGGGAGCGGAACGGCCAACAATCTCTGTGCCTAAGTTTCCAGCAGCACCAGGCTTGTTTTCTATCACAACGGGCACCTTCCAGCGAATACTCATTTGATTGCCCACTTCCCGCGCCAAGATGTCGGTAGTTCCCCCAGCCGTAAATGACACAATAATTTTGATTGGCTTAGTTGGGTAATCGGGTGCAGATTGGGCAAATACTGCTGAGTGCAAGCCCGCAATAGCTGCTATCAGTAATGCAATATTTTTAGTTATCTTCATTTTATTTACTTGTCTCCATTTGTATTGATATTTACTTTTAAATCAAAAAACTTATGCTCGCTGATTAAAACGTCTTTCAAATACCTCTTCTGCAATTCTATTCTTCAAAATCTCGATAGATCCGCCAGCAATCATCCAACCCCGAGTACGTCTGACGCAATACTCCACCAGGGTTTCTTGACTATAGCCCGTAGCCCCCATAATTTGCAGTGCCTCATTGGCAACCTCAAATCCAGTGTTATTACAGATGAGCTTTGCAGCAGTCGTTTCATAAGCAGATGGTAACCCAGCCTGCGCATTGACTGCAGCGCGGTAAAGCATTAATTGCGCTGCATCTAGCTTAACTGCCATATCCGCAAACTTCCATTGAATTCCTTGAAATTCGCAAATTTGTTTACCAAATTGCTCGCGAACTGTAGCGTATTCCCTAGCCTTATTAAATGCATACCGCCCAAGCGCCAAAGCACGAGAAGAATTCCCAATACGCTCTACGTTAAATCCACTAATTTGCTTTTTAAATCCACCTGGCCCCAATAAAAGGCCATCATCCGAGATAAAGCAATCCTCAAAATACAACTGAGACCACTCTTCCCCACTCATAAAACGATTGGGCTGTCCAACCGTCAGGCCTGGAGCATCTCGCTCGACTAACACTGAGCCAATCCCATCCAATCCAGGACTAAAACGGACATAGATCAAAAAGAGACCTGCCTCAGGACTATGCGTAGAAAATACTTTAGAGCCATTGATTAAGTAACCCCCATCCACTTTTTTGGCAGATGTAGCCAGCTCTGTCACCGCGGATCCCGCCCCAGGCTCACTCATTCCTAAACCCAGTATCTTCTTTCCGGCTAGCAAATCAGGTAAATACTTTTCCT
>JBIISV010000079.1:0-8342 GCA_044340835.1 Polynucleobacter sp. | reverse complement strand
AAGCTGGCTCGCAAATATCACCCTGACGTGAATAAAGAAGCGGGTGCTGAAGACCAGTTCAAGGAACTCGGTGAAGCCTACTCCGTCTTAAAAGATACCGAGAAGCGTGCTGCATATGATCGGATGGGCGCCAACTGGAAGAATGGTCAAGACTTCACGCCTCCACCTAACTGGAATGAAGGATTTGAATACTCAGACGGTAATTTTGGTGGCGGGCATGCTGGATTTGGTAATGGCCACGAAGGAGATCAAAGTGAATTTTTTGAATCACTCTTTGGTAGAGGAAGACATCGCCAAGGTAGCCGCAGCAGCGATCCTCGTCAAGGTATGGACTTTAAAGGTCAAGATCATCATGCCAAAATATTAATTGATCTCGCTGATGCTTATAACGGTGCAAAGCGAACAATCACCTTACATATGCCGACCCAAGATGCGAATGGTCATGTGAGCACTCAAGAGCGCAAACTCGATGTCAGCATTCCGAAGGGTATCAAAGCTGGGCAAAATTTACGCTTAGCAGGTCAAGGTGGTCCTGGCATGGGTTCAGGGGGTGCAGGTGATTTATACCTTGAAATCGATTTTCACCCGCATCCAATCTATCGCATAGACGGCAAAGATGTTTATCTGGATTTACCACTCGCCCCATGGGAGGCTGCATTAGGAGCAACCGTTAATATCCCCACCCCAGCAGGATCCACTCTGGAATTAAAAATCCCAGCTGGCACCGCCACTGGTCGCAAGATGCGACTGAAGGGCAAAGGCATTCCCAGCAAAGAAGCTGGTGATTTGTACGTAGTGCCAAACATTGTCTTGCCAAGCGCTGAAACTGATACCCAAAAAGAAGCCTATCAATCACTAGAAAAAGCTTTTGATTTCAAGCCCAGAACCCACCTGAAGGGATGATAAACATGACGCCAACACAAATTACCTGGATCGAAGGCAGTATTGTCGAAGACGAAGTGCATATGAGTATTGTGGAGATATCACAAGCCACCCGTACATCTGAAGAACTCATCATGTCTTGGGTCTCAGAGGGTGTTTTAAGTCCAGCGGGCTCATCACCCGAAGACTGGCGCTTTAGTGGAGACTCTCTCAAGCGAGCTAAAACAGCCGCTCATCTTAGCTATGACTTAGAACTCAATACCCCTGGAGTGGCATTAGCACTCGATCTCCTCGATGAGATTACGCGCCTACGCAATCAACTCCTTCGTGAAAATAGAACCTAGGATAAAACATAAATGACAGCATTGCCCTGTATTGAAATTGAAACGGCGCCTAACCCAAGCGCATCTGTAATCTGGCTGCATGGACTGGGGGCTGATGGCAATGACTTTGTACCTATCATTCCACAATTAAATCTTTCCGAGTGCCCTGCTATTCGATTTGTTTTTCCAAGCGCCCCAAGTATGCCCGTCACCATTAATGGCGGCTACGTTATGCCGGCTTGGTATGACATTACCGGAAGAGATGGCAACGGCCGCGAAGATATTGACGGCATTCATCAATCAGCAAGAGCGATCTCGGAGTTAATTGAACAAGAGGCAAGTCGAGGTGTTGCCCATGGAAAAATTGTTTTAGCTGGCTTCTCGCAGGGCTGCGCTATATCTCTACAAGTAGGTCTACGCTTTCCACATGCGCTAGCAGGAATCATGGCACTGTCAGGCTACCTACCTCTAGCAGAATCATTGCCGCTCGAACGCAGCGAGGCCAATCGCAAGACTCCCATTTTTATGGCGCATGGCGTTTGGGATGCCGTGATCGCTCCAGAACGTGCAGAAGCATCAGTTGATACTCTGGAAAAATTGGGCTATCAAGTGGACTGGAATACCTACCCAATGGAACATTCTCTACACCCAGATGAGTTAGCCGATATTTCCAGGTTTTTGACTATGGTACTTAGCAAGTAATAAGCCCTACTTCATTGGGCATTAAGACTCGGAGCGACTCAACAGCAATTCCCAGCGCTGTAATTTAATATCTAGCTCAGCAGTAATTTCAGATAGACGAGCTTGCATGCTTGCGGCTAGCTCAGGCTCATTTTTATATAGATCTGGATTGCTCATCGCAATCCCGATCTCAGCCTGCTCTGTCTCTAGCACTTCAATTTGCATTGGCAATGCCTCAAGCTCCTGACGCTCTTTGCCATTCAGTTTCTGAATGCTACTTTTTGCAAGAACAGCTTTAGGCTCGGCCTTAGGCTCGTTTTTTACCTCTGACTTTGATTCAGACTTGTCCACGGCCTTGAGATCGCCATTGGCGGCACGAATTTTATCCGAGCGAGCCTTTTGGATTTTCCAATCCTCGTAACCGCCTTCATACTCGCGCCAAAATCCATCACCTTCATTCGCAATAATGCTAGTCACTACGTTATCTAGAAAGTAACGATCATGACTGACTAAAAAGACCGTACCCTTATAGTCTTGCAGTAATTGCTCTAGCAAGTCTAAGGTGTCAATATCCAAGTCATTGGTTGGCTCATCAAGCACTAATACGTTTGCAGGGCGAGCGAATAAACGCGCCAACAATAGGCGGTTACGTTCACCACCAGACAAAGTGCTTACCGGTGAATTGGTACGCTCTGGTGCAAACAAGAAGTCACTTAAGTAGCTCTTAACATGCTTCTTATTACCATTGATTTCAATCCACTCGCTACCTGGGCTAATGTAATCCTCCAGCGAAGCATTGAGATCCAGGCCTTCGCGCATCTGATCAAAGTACGCAACTTCAATTCGGGTGCCCATAGTCGCTGTACCAGAATCGGGAGTGATAGTCCCGAGAATTAATTTCAACAGGGTCGTCTTACCAGCGCCATTAGGGCCAAGCAAGCCGACTTTATCACCACGCAAAATCGTTGCCGTGAAATCCTTCACAATGGGTCGCTCATAAGACTTAGAAACATTCTGCAAGTCAGCAACAATCTTGCCACTTCTATCACCTGCTGATACTGCAAGCTTGACTTGCCCAACTGCATCACGTCTTTGTGAGCGAGTGGCACGAAGATTTTCTAGACGCGCAATACGTGCAACACTGCGGGTGCGCCTTGCCTCAACCCCTTTACGAATCCAGACCTCTTCTTGGGCAAGTAATTTATCTGCTCGTGCATTAGCCAAAGATTCAGAATTCATTTCTTGATCTTTTAAGACCTCGTAGGCCGAAAAATTACCAGGATAAGAACGCAAAATACCGCGATCGAGCTCAACAATCTGCGTGCAGACATTATCCAAGAAGGCGCGATCATGGGTAATCAAAATCACAGAGCCCTGGTACTCTTTGAGCAAATCTTCTAACCAAGCAATCGAGTCTAAGTCTAAATGGTTGGTTGGCTCATCTAGTAAAAGCACATCCGGCATCTCCACTAGAGCGCGCGCTAGGGCTACACGCTTCTTCGTGCCACCCGATAAGGTATTAATTTTGAGTTCAGCATCCAAATGTAATCGGTCTAGCGTTTCATGAACGCGTTGCTCCCAATTCCAGCCACTCAAAGCCTCTAATTGGGACTGCACCTCATCAAGGCGATGGTGTGCAGCATCGTCCCACTCCCCCACACTCAGGGCCTCATACTCTTCACGCAATGCCTTAGCCTTAGCAACACCCTGAGATACCGCATCAAAGACTGTCTCCTCAGCCTCAAATATGGGCTCCTGGGGAACATAGGCAATGCGAAGGCCTTGCTGGAACTGCAAGAGCCCGTCATCCATCTTTTCTATACCAGCCAGAATCTTCAACAAAGAAGATTTGCCAGTCCCATTGCGACCAATTAAGCCAACCCGCTCCCCAGATTCCAGTGAGAAAGCAGTGTTTGCGAGGAGATCAACGTGGCCAAAAGCCAGTTTTGCATCAGTAAGTACGATTAAAGCCATGGCGACATTATCGCTACTTCAAGCAAAGTAATGATATTTCCAATAAACAGGGGATTGAGAAGTAGAATTTATCGAGGCAATACACCCAAATAAAGAGATAAATGATCTATAAGCTTAGCCCCGCTGCACCACGACTCATCCTTTTTGCAGGTCATGCAGGTACGGGCAAAACTACTTTGGCTAAAAAAGCCTTGCCACGCATTATTGAGAAAACCGGCGCAGACTTTTTCTTTTTAGATAAAGATACGGCATATGGTGCTTATAGTGCTCATGTTATGGAGCTGACTACTAATAACCCCAATGATCGAGATAGTCCTTTTTATCTCAAGAATCTCAGGGATTGGGAATACGCTGGGCTCATCGCAATTGCTAAAGAAAATTTGCAACTCGGGGTCAATGTTGTTCTAGTGGGCCCGTTTTCCACTGAAATCCAAAGCGGCAAAATATTTAGCCCAGATGCCTTAGGGATAGCAAGCACATCCATCATCAAAATCGCCTGGATTGATCTTGACGAGAATGAGGCCAAACACCGAATGGAAAAGCGTGCAGACCCTAGGGATGACTGGAAACTAAAGCGCTGGGATGAATATCTCCAACGCAGGGTTGAGCCACCCAGTCATAGGGCAATCCAGCGGTTTGATAATCTACACTTCGATGAAGCTCGGTTTGAGAAATTGATCAATCATCTCATTGAGTAACTCAATAATGGAGTGGAGCTTACGGGCCTTAGCCGGATGATTGAGAAAGATAGTCGAGTGCAAGCGCTTCCGCAACTTTAATCCCATCAACCCCAGCCGATAAGATACCGCCCGCATAACCAGCGCCTTCGCCTGCAGGATATAGACCCTTAACATTCAAGCTCTGGAAGTTTGCGCCCCTAGTGATTCGCAGTGGAGAGGATGTGCGAGTCTCTACGCCAGTAAGCACTGCATCCTTCATCGAGAATCCTTTGATCTGCTTTTCAAAAGCAGGAATAGCCTCCCGAATAGCTTCAATTGCATAGGGGGGCAAAGAGTCAGCAAGATCTGTCAGGTGAACGCCTGGTTTATAGGATGGCATCACGGTACCAAACTCAGTTGATGCCTTGCCGGCCAGGAAGTCACCAACCAATTGTCCTGGTGCCTCATAAGTAGACCCACCCAACTCATATGCCTTTGACTCCAGCGCCCTCTGAAAATCAAGACCAGCTAAAGGGCCACCTGGATAATCTTCTGGAGTAATGCCGACAACAATACCGGCATTAGCATTGCGTTCATTGCGCGAGTACTGACTCATACCATTGGTCACTACACGGTTTGGTTCAGAAGTGGCGGCCACAACGGTTCCGCCTGGACACATACAGAAACTGTAGACCGCGCGACCATTCTTGGCATGGTGAACCAACTTGTAATCTGCAGCACCAATCAGTTCATTGCCAGCATGCGGCCCTAAGCGTGCCCTATCAATCAAAGACTGAGGATGCTCGATTCGGAAGCCCACCGAAAAAGGTTTTGCCTCCATATAGACGCCAGCTGCATGCAATGCCTCAAAAGTATCGCGTGCACTATGGCCTAAGGCCAGCACCACATGATTCGCAGCGAGATCAGGCTGCCCTTCTATTTTGACACCCATAATCTGATCATTTTGAATATCAAAGCCAATCACTTTTTGTGAAAAGCGAATCTCTCCACCCAGCTCAATAATCTCTTGGCGCATTTTTTCAACCACACCAACTAGTCGAAATGTGCCGATATGTGGCTTGGCTACATATCGAATTTCTTCGGGAGCACCTGCTTTAATAAATTCAGCAATGACCTTACGTCCATAGAACTTCGGGTCTTTAATTTGACTCCAAAGCTTGCCATCAGAAAACGTCCCCGCTCCACCTTCACCAAACTGCACATTCGATTCTGGATTTAAAACATTCTTGCGCCATAAGCCCCAAGTATCTTGGGTACGTTCGCGGACCTGCTTGCCGCGCTCCAATACGATAGGTTTAAATCCCATTTGCGCTAACACTAAGGCAGCAAAAATTCCGCAAGGGCCAAATCCAATCACTACAGGACGCTCAAAACTAGTATTTTTGACTTGAGAAGGACTGGCTACGAAGTGATAGCTCATATCAGGAGAGAGTCTGATATGGGTATCTCCTGCAAATTTCTTGAGTAACTCTTCCTCACCCTTTACCGATAAATCAACGGTGTAAATAAAAGCAAGGGCCACGTTCTTTCTGGCATCGTAGCTACGCTTAAAAACCTCAGCCTGAATCAAGTCCTGAGGCTTCAGGTTTAAGCGCTTCAAGATCGCCTCTTCCAATGCCTCGGGGGCATGGTTGATAGGCAGACGAAGTTCAGTAATACGGATCATGGGGCTCTACGATACACAGTAAATTGGGGCAATTTCCAAAATAATACTGGGATGGGCAGGTAGTCGCCTTTTAAAGGCGATAATGCGCCATGGCTCTACGCGCAACTATCCACAAAGCCGACCTCCACGTCGCAGATTCTGACCGCCACTACTATGGCAGTCATTCCCTCACTATTGCTAAACATCCCTCAGAAACTGAAGAGCGGATGATGGTACGCATTATTGCGTTTGCCCTACAAGCCCAGGAAGATTTGGTCTTTACTAAAGGCTTAAGCGATACCGATGAGCCAGACATTTGGGTCAAAGATCTCACTGATGCTATCAAGCTTTGGGTTGAAGTGGGTCAGCCGGATGAGCGACGCATCCTCAAAGCTTGCGGTAGATCTGATCAAGTAATCGTCTATTGTTATGGTGGCCATACTAGTAAGATTTGGTGGGATGCTATTACTAACAAATTGACACGTGCCCGAAACCTTCAGGTGATCTCCATTCCGGCAGAACAGGCTAAAGAACTAAATAAGTTAGTAGAGCGCAGTATGGTTTTGCATGTGAATATTCAAGATGGTGAAGCGTATGTTTCTTCAGATATGGGGCAAGTCACCATCACACCAGAAATTTGGCGCAAGTAGCAGTAATGAAGCCTGTAGTTTTAGACACCAATATCTTGCTTGATATTTTGGTCTTTAATGACGCTAGGGCGGCTGATCTGAAGCAGGCCATATTCTCAGGTACTCTTAAGCCTATTGCCAGTCAGAAAACGTTGGCAGAGCTGGCGGATGTGATCTCGCGCCCCCGCTTTAAGTTGAGTCAAGCAACGCAAGCAGAAATTCTTGAGCAATGGCATTCTGTCATCAGCTTGCGTGATGACTCTCATTTAGCATCAGCACCTTGGCAGTGCCAAGATCAAGATGATCAAATATTTTTAGATATCGCCTATCAACTCAGACCAACAGTACTAATTAGCAAAGACAATGCCGTGCTAGAGATTGCGAGCCGAGCTATTGAAGAAAATATTCTCATTACGAACGATTACAACGCCTTCAAGCAGCTGAGCTAAAGCGCAGTCCCTTGGCAGCTTCCGCAGCAATCTCAAAGGACCTCAAGCGTGCTTGATGATCAAATATTTGACCAGTAATAATAATTTCATTGGCGCCAGTCTGGTCAAGCCAATACTGCATTTCTTTTCTGACGGTCTGCAAAGATCCTACGGCTGAACACCGCAAGGCATGAGTAGCAGTGACTTTTTCATGTGGCTCACAAAAATCATCCAGATTATCGATCGGGGGTGGCAATTGACCGCGGGTGTTACGACGCATACGGATCACATTTTGCTGTAAGGTCGTAAATAAATGAGCAGCCTCTTCATCGGTATCCGCCGCAACCACATTCATGAGGAATGCTGAGTAGGGCTTAGCCAGCTTATCAGATGGCTTGAACAGTTCGCGGTAGGTGGACATTGCCTGGATTAATTGCTCAGGTGCAAAGTGCGAAGCAAAGGCATAAGGCAGTCCAAAGTGGGCAGCTAACTGCGCACCATACAGACTCGATCCTAAGATCCAAATAGGTACCTCGGTATTAGCACCTGGAATTGCCTTGACAGCCTGCCCCTCCTGAATGGGGCCAAAGTAGTGCTGTAGCTCTCGTACATCTTGGGGAAAACGATCATCACTCCCTACTAAATCTCGACGCAATGCTCTCGCTGTCATTTGATCCGAGCCCGGGGCGCGGCCTAACCCTAACTCAATTCGTCCAGGATAAATCGATGCAAGCGTACCAAACTGCTCCGCAATGACTAAAGGAGCATGATTTGGCAGCATCACACCACCTGAACCCACCAGAATCGATTTTGTCCCGGCTGCAATGTAACCGACTAAGACTGCAGTCGCCGAGCTAGCATTACCCGTCATATTGTGATGCTCTGCCACCCAATAGCGGGTATAGCCTAGAGCTTCTGCATGCTGTGCAACATCTAAAGAGTTCCGTAAAGCATCTGCAGCAGTAAATCCCTGCGGAATGGGAGATATATCTAAAATAGAGTACGGGACTAAATTGGTCATCTATAGATCATACTGAGAAAGTACTTTTTTGACATGAATAAACCAAAAATGGCAGATGCTGATGACGGCCTCTTTAAGC
>JBIISV010000078.1:0-8418 GCA_044340835.1 Polynucleobacter sp. | reverse complement strand
GAAGCGATTAACAAGCGCACTCAGAGTCAATCTGAATATTCACGTGCTAAGTGATCAGTTAAACAACAATAAATAAAACGAAAACGTTTAAGGATATTTGTATGAATCGATCATTCTCTAGTGTTAGCCGCTCCTGGGTACTAGCCCTTGGCGTTTCGCTCAGTTTGCTGAGCGGCGTCTGTTTGGCCGACCGCGCTCCCATGCAGCCTCTACCATCTCCAAGTGGCATTGACTTCCCGAAGAATCTCAATGAGATTCCAAAAGGCACTCAAGCGCAAGCTCAACCAGCTAATCCATCTATCTTTACCACTGCGAATAGTGATCCTTATAACTATGTCAGCATTCCAGATAAAGAGGCCAGCGTATTAATTCAACGTGCTGGCGAGCAATGGCGTGTCATTCGTAATGGTGTCATTACAGTTTATGGCGGCTGGTTGCTAGCAATTGCTTTCTTTGGTATCTCCGCTCTCTTCATTATTAAAGGCCCAATCAAGCTGCACGCCCCGCTTTCTGGTCAAAAGATTAAGCGGTTTAATGGTTTTGAGCGCTTTACCCATTGGGTAATGGCCGCAAGTTTTATTGGCCTTGCTTTGACTGGCATCTTGATTTTGTGGGGTAAGTACTTTGCAATGCCTTTAATGGGTGGCGTTGCTTACGGCACCTTCCTCAATATCTGTAAAAACATTCACAACTACTCTGGCCCATTATTTACTTTGAGCGTAGTGATCTTCTTCTTGCTTTTTGCAACCCGAAATATCCCGGGGCAAGGTGATCTTACTTGGATTAAGTCATTTGGTGGAATGTTTGGTGGGAAACATCCTCCTGCCGGTTTCTTCAACTTCGGTGAAAAAATTTGGTTCTGGTTTGGCATGACATTCTTAGGTTTGGTGATCTCTGCTTCTGGATTTGTGCTAGATATGATCGTGCCTTTTATGGAAATTCAATACACCCGTGGAACCATGCAGATAGCAAATATCATCCATAGCACAGCATCTATCCTGATGACTGCAATGGCCATGGGCCACATGTATATTGGATCTATCGGTATGCAAGGCTCCTCGGACGGCATGATGACTGGCTACGTTGATGCGACCTGGGCAAAAGAGCACCATGAGCTCTGGTACAACAAAGTTAATAAATAAGGATAAGCCATGAAAAAACTCATTGCTTTCACATTCTGCGCAATTACTTCCACTTCAATATTTGCAGCTTTGCCTCCATTAACTCCGGCAGAGAAAGAGGCCAAGACATTGGCTGATGCAAAGACTGCTTACGCAGGTCGGGTAGGTGCCTTTCAGTTATGCCAAGCAATCAATAAAGTGGCTGATCAATATAGAGTTCCAGGCACTCCTGCACCTGCTGCTTGTGTAGCTCCGCCACCATTTGTTGCGCCTGTAGCCGCAGCACCAGCGGCGAAGTAATTAGTCTGCTATCAACTCTTGTTGCAGGTAGCGTTTAGCTGCTTGTGTCTGAGGATTGGTAAAGAAGGGGCCTACGGGTCCTTTTTCTTTTATCTGACCTTGATCAATGAAGACAATATACTCTGCTAGCCTTTGTACTTGTGCAAGCTGGTGGGAAGTAAAGATCACATTGGAGTCTTGAAGCTGAAATTGTCGAATGATTTCTTCTACTTGCTCTGTTGTGTTGGGGTCTAAATTTGCCGTAGGCTCATCGAGTAAAACTAAATTGGGTTTTTGTAGAATCACTCGACCTAGGCATAGCTTTTGTCTTTCACCTGCCGAGAGCTTGTGTGCAGGACTATCGGCAAGATGACTTAAGCCGATTTGCCCTATAACTGCATCAATGTCACCTGAGCTGATTGATGAATCTACATCTCTTACCATGCCAACATTGACTCTGGCCGATGCTTTGATCATTGGCGTATGGTGTAACACCAAAGAAGATTTGATAGGGTTAGTGGAGTAAGTGACGCTACCCGAATCTGGCTTGATTAATCCATCTAGTAACTTTAAGAGGGTCGTTTTTCCAGCTCCGTTTGGACCTATACAGGCGCAAATACGATCAGCAGGAATCACTGCATGGGGAATATTCAAGATGATTCTGCCATCGCTCTTCACAATGACATCTTGGAGTTCAATGAACTGCTTGAATTGCTCTGATGAATTAACCATAGCGACGCTCTGCAATCTGTCGGATAGCAAAAGTAAATAAATTGGCCAGCAATACAATTCCCAAAAGGACTATACCCAGAGCAAGCGCGAGAGGCAGATCACCTTTGCCAGTTTCCAGGGCAATGGCGGTAGTCATAGTACGGGTTGAGCGGTCAATATTGCCGCCTACGATCATGACAGCGCCGACTTCCGATATTGCCCTAGCTAGTCCAGCTAGGACGGCAATCGTGAGAGAAAAACGACAATCCCAAATAAGCCATTTCAGGGTTGAGAATTTGGGTAGGCGAAGCGCCCTAAACGAATCTCGGTGAATTCTCCAAGAATCCTCTAGGATTTGGCGGCTTAGAGCGGCAATTAAGGGGGTTGTCAGGAGGGTTTGAGCCAGAATCATGCCCTTGGGTGTGAAAAGCCAACCCCACACTCCTAGAGGCCCTGAGCGCGAGAGTAATAGGTAGACGATGACACCAACAATGACAGTAGGGACTCCCATGAGCGTATTTAGGGTGACGGTGATCGCCTTTTTCCCTCTGAATTCTTCTGTGGCTAGCAGGGCTCCAATCGGAAGCCCAAGCAAGGTTCCCAGTAGTAAGGCGCTGAGGCTAACCTGAAGCGAGACCAGGACGATGCCGATTACCCCGGCATCTAAATGTGCCAAGAGTCTAAAGGCGTCCTGAAAGGTTGTAAACATGGACTCGATTCTAGCAAGGGGATGGCAAAATGGAACAAATGCAAATAATCCTCCTTATTTCGACCCATGGCTGAAGTGATTTGCCTCTGTAATGAGGTCCTAGATGTTGATCTTCGTGAATATCTCGATGGCCATCCAATTGGGTCTATTGATGAATTGCGCGAGCAGGCATCTATTTGTAATAAATGTATGCAATGCCAAGATTTGGTTGAGGGTGAGATTTATCAGGCCCGTATACGTCGACAGAGTATGCAAAGGCAGTCTGAATGACGCAAAGTACAGTGGGGCGCTTTAGCGTGATGACTATGAATGTTCATAAAGGCTTATCTCCTCTGTACAGAAGATCAACGATTTACGAGTTACGCCAAAAGATGCGTAGTCATCATCCGGACTTATTATTCTTGCAAGAGCTTCAGCAGGAACATCGCGGGCGGATTAGGCGATTTGGTCAGTGGCCATTGACAGAGTTAACCCATTTCTTATCTGAAGATTTTTGGCATGATTGGCATTACGGAAAAAATGTCGAGTATCCCGATGGACATCACGGTAATGCCATTATTTCTAAGAGACCCTTACATAAAGGGGAAAACTACGATATCTCGGCCTATCGATTTGAGAAGCGCGGCTTACTTCACAGCATGACCCAGCTAGAGGGTATGGCAACCCCAATCCATTGTTTTTGTGTGCACCTAGCGCTATTTGAAGGAGGACGAGAACGTCAATTAGAGGAGATTATTCACTACATCGGCTCTCTTGCAAAAGGTGGCCCTACTATTGTGGCCGGCGACTTTAATGATTGGCGCAATCGGGTAAGTGCACCGATGAAAGCTGCCGGCTTTAATGAGGTCTTCGAGGTGCTGACTGGATCGCCAGCAAAAACGTTTCCTAGCATCAAGCCAATCCTGCCGATGGATCGAATTTATGTGCGCGGCTTGAAAATCCATTCTGCAACAGTTTTGCACGAATGGTTGAAGTTATCTGATCACTTAGGCATTACTGCCGAATTGGAAATCGAATGAATATTTTGAATTATCTGATGAGCTCTATTTTTGGGTTCTCCTTGATGTGGGTTCCAATAGCGCATGCTGTCATTGTGATTCTGTTTGGATTTAGATTGATTTCAGTAAGAAGACCGGTGGGTGTTGTGCTCGCCTGGTTTTTAATTGTTGTTCTCTTTCCCTTGATCGGAATTAGCTTATATATCCTAATTGGCGAACGCCCCGTTGGTCGCAAGCTGACTCGCAAAATTATTCGGATGGATAAAGAGTATGCCGCGATCACTGAAGATATGCGTAAGCGTTATTTAGCTGATAAACAGCAGTTGCCATTGGAGGGAAGGGCGCTAAGCTTGTTGGCAGAATCTAAAAATGGCTCTCCAGTGATTGCTGGTAATCAGATCGAGTTATTCACGAACTCGCTCGATATCTTGCAAAACTTTATTGATGAGATTAATCAAGCTCAAAAAACGCTTCATCTTGAATTTTATATTTGGGCCTTGGGCGGTGATGCTGATCGGGTTGGCGACGCCTTGATAGCAGCGTCTCAACGGGGCATTGCTTGTAAGGTGTTGTTAGACTCTCTGGGTAGTAAGGACTGGTTTAAATCGAGTTGGCCGACACGCTTTAGAAGTGCCGGTATCCAGGTTACCGAGGCATTGCCAATTCAAGTTGGCCGCTTTCAGTTTCGACGAGCCGACTTAAGACTACATCGCAAAATATTTGTCATTGATAATGCGATTGTTTGGACGGGTAGTATGAACCTGGTTGATCCGCGTACCTTTAAACAAGATTCGGGTGTGGGTGAGTGGGTAGATGCGATGGTCAGAATTGAGGGCCCAGTTGCATCCCAGTTTGAGCTGACATTCTCATTTGACTGGAGTGTTGATAACCCCAAGATTACCCATTTTAATAATGTCGCTCCAGTAGCCACTCCAGTCGAGGGGCAAGTATTAGCGCAGGAGTTTTCTTCTGGTCCAGTGTATCGCGACGATATTCTGTACCAAGTGCTTCTCTCGGCAATTATGGATGCACGCGAGGAGCTCACTATTACTACGCCTTACTTTGGCCCAGATGATGGTTTGATTCAGGCGCTGATGGCAGCAGCGGGTCGGGGCGTAAAGGTGACCTTAATTGTGCCTAAGTTAAATGACTCTACCTTGGTCGCTTGGAGTAGCCATAGTTTCTATACTGACCTGATGAGTGCTGGAGTCAATATTGCGGAATTCCATGGCGGCCTATTGCACACGAAGAGTTTATTGATAGACAAAAAGTTAGCTATTTTTGGATCGGTCAACTTTGATCAACGCAGCTTGCGTCTGAACTTTGAGATTAGTTTAATTGTGTATAACCTGGAGTTCTGTGCCAAGCTCGAGAACTTAATTGAGTCTTACTTGGTTCAATCTGATATGGTGGATCGGGTGGCTTGGGATAAGAGACCGCGCTGGCGAGTGCTGCTCGAAAATGCGGCGCACTTGGCCTCGCCTTTACTTTAAATTGCGCCTTGGGCTCTGAGCGCCTCAATTTCAGTAGAGGACATACCCAATTCTGAAAGAATCGCATTGGTATGCTCTCCAACGGCAGGCACGGGATCCATGCGGTACTCATAACTATCATTGAGTCCCGGCGGTAAGAGGGCGGCAATCGCTCCATTTGGCGTATCTACTTCTGTGAAGCGTTGGCGCGCTTGAAGTTGTTCATGCTTCCAAAGGCCCTCCATGTCATTTAGGTGGGCATTAGCAATCTGCGCCTTTTCCAGTCTCGAAATGAGTTGGTCGGCTGTCATCTGGCAAAAGCAGGCGTTAATGATTTCAAGAAGTTCGGCACGTTTTTCATTGCGCTTAAAGTTTCTATCGAAGCGAGCATCTTGGGCAAGGGAAGGGTTCTCTAAAACAATCTCGCAAAACTGTACCCACTCCCGCTCGTTTTGCAGGCCCAGCATGACGGTTTTACCATCGCCAGCCTTAAATGGGCCATAGGGATAAATAGTCGCATGAGAAGCGCCATTCCTGGAGGGCGGGTTTGCACCCTTGTAGGCGTAATACATGGGAAAGCTCATCCATTCGCTTAAGGCTTCGAGCATGGAAATATCGATCACTGTACCTCTGCCAGTCTTCCCTCTTTGTAAGAGTGCAGCCAAAATATTGGTGTAGGCATACATCCCTGCAGCGATATCGGCAATGGAGTTGCCGGCTTTGCTTGGTGTATCTGGTGTACCAGTGACCGATAAAAAGCCTGCCTCACTCTGAATCAATAGGTCATAGGCTTTTTTATCGCGATAGGGACCATCGTTACCGTAACCAGAGATAGAGCAAAGAATGAGCCCGGGGTTATTTTTTTGTAAAGCTTGCGCAGTGAGCCCCATACGCGCTGCTGCGCCAGGTGTCAGATTTTGTATGAAGACATCAGCTGTTTTTAGTAAGTTCTTCAGAATGGCTAATGCAGATTCTTGCTTAAGGTCGAGTGTGAGACTTTCTTTTGAGCGATTCACCCAAACAAAATGCGAGGAGAGTCCTTCTACTTGAGTGTCATACCCCCTAGCAAAGTCGCCATCTCCAGGGCGTTCAATCTTGATAATGCGTGCTCCTAAGTCCGCTAACTGACGCGTGCAGAAAGGTGCAGCAATGACATGCTCGAGTGCAATTACAGTGATGCCATCTAATGGACGAATACTCATATTGACGCCTATCAGAAAGAGCGCGGGAGGCCAAGAATATGCTCGGCTACATAGGAATAAATTAAGTTGGTAGAAATGGGTGCTACTTGATAGAGGCGAGTTTCTCGAAACTTACGCTCGACATCATATTCATTGGCAAAGCCAAAGCCACCATGGGTCTGTAGGCAAACATTGGCCGCTTCCCAAGAGGCTTTAGCAGCTAAGTACTTCGCCATATTCGATTCAGCACCACAGGGCTGATTCGCATCAAAGAGCTCGCATGCTTTAAAACGCATCAGATTGGCTGCTTCCGTCTCAATGAAGGCATCCGCAATCGGAAACTGAATACCTTGATTCTTGCCGATGGGACGGTCAAACACGACGCGCTCATTGGCATAACGTCGTGCCTTATCTACAAACCAATAAGCATCACCAATACATTCTGCAGCAATTAAGGTGCGCTCTGCATTCAGGCCATCCAAGATATATTTAAATCCTTGCCCTTCTTCACCGATCAAGTTTTCGGCGGGGATCTCTAAGTTATCGAAGAAGACTTCATTGGTTTCATGGTTCACCATATTGGCGATGGGTTGGATTGCCATACCCTTGCCAATCGCATCTTTGAGATTAACGATAAAAATCGACATACCTTCTGATTTTTTCTTTACCTCTGCTAGCGGGGTGGTGCGGGCTAGCAGAATCATCAAATCCGAATGCTGAATGCGAGAGATCCAAACCTTTTGACCATTAACAATATACTTACCCCCTTTTTTAACGGCAGTGGTTTTCAGTTTGGTCGTATCGGTCCCTGTGCTTGGCTCAGTTACTGCCATCGACTGAAGGCGCAATTCGCCAGTAGCAATTTTGGGCAGGTAGAGTTTTTTCTGGACATCAGAACCGTGGCGCAGCAAAGTGCCCATGTTATACATCTGACCATGACAAGATCCGGCATTACCACCCGAGAAATTGATCTCTTCCATGATTACAGAGGCCTCAGCAAGACCTAATCCTGAACCACCAAATTCTTCTGGAATCAAAGCAGCTAACCAGCCCGCTTTTGCCATGGCATCCACAAAGGCCTCCGGGTAGGCTCTTTCATGATCTACCTTCTGCCAGTAAGCGGAATCGAAACTCCTGCAGAGGTCACGCAAGGCTTCGCGCATATCTTGATATTGGTCTGGCTTCGGGATGGCGTGATTCATAGGTGTGTGAGCAGGTAAATAAAGTGAACTAATTTAGGAATGCCCTTAGTTTAAGCAAGATTTTAGAATTGCGGGCAATAAGAAATAGGCAGCGTTTCTGAGCTTCATGGTTGGGCTTTATGGCTGATGGGGCATACTTAGAGCATGATTATGGTCTCAAGCCTTAGCCCAGTCGGAGTCTTTGCTTAATGGAGCAAATGCTGAGTCAATTCTTTGAATTCTTTGGCATGCCATCCATTGGTTTGCCTGCTCTTTTTGTTAGCGCCTTTCTTTCTGCAACCTTATTACCAGTGGGCTCAGAACCTATCCTATTTGGCTACGTATCCCTCAATCCGCACCTATATTGGGTAGCAATAGGAATTGCAACAATTGGTAATACTTTGGGGGGTATGTTCGATTGGTGTTTAGGGTTAATTAGTCGCAATAGCTTTGAATCCCTTAAGGGGCCGACCAATAGCAGAATGCAACGTTGGTTGGAGCAGCGGGGGCCCAAGATGTTGCTGCTGGCATGGCTTCCTGGCTTGGGTGATCCTTTATGTATTGCTGCAGGGTGGCTTAGACTCGCTTGGCTGCCCTGTTTGTTCTACATGGCAGTCGGTAAGTTTCTCCGTTATCTGACGATGACGTGGCTATTAACTCTGGTGCCAGAAAGTTTTTGGCACCAATTAGGACACTGGCTTCATCTCATTTGATACAAAAATAAATAGGTAATTTCACCTTCATCAAGATCTGATTTTATTCGCAC
>JBIISV010000077.1:0-8540 GCA_044340835.1 Polynucleobacter sp. | reverse complement strand
AAGTTTGATGCGGCCTCCATCGAAGCATTGCGTCCTGCTATTTGTGGCAAAGTTTCGGTGTTCGTTGGCCAATCCGGCATGGGCAAGTCCAGCCTGCTCAACGCCTGGGTTCCGAATGCTGCCGCAATTACGCAAGAGTACTCAGTGCGTTTAGATACCGGAAAACATACTACTACTGCTTGCCGATACTTTGAACTGCCAGATGCATGGGGTCGAGATACGAACGGGAAATTAGGCGCCCTAATAGATTCTCCAGGCTTTCAGGAATTTGGTTTAGCGCACATGTCAGTCAGTGAGCTTGAGCATGCCTTTAGAGAGTTTCATGACTTGCTCGGCAAGTGTCGCTTTCATAACTGCGCACACCAGTCAGAGCCTGATTGCGCGATACGGGAGGCAGTAGATAGAAATGAAATAGCGCCAGAAAGACTAGCGCTATTTAGGCAATTACGTTCTGACTCAAAAACAGCCGATACGCAGATTCAGGGAATTAGCCAAGCCAAAGAGCGATGGTCAGCATTAGCAATAAAGCCATCCAAACGATAACTAAGCGCCACACCAAACCAACAGCAGAGCGCATCGTACGCTCATTTGGCTCAAGTCCAACTTCAAAAAAGACTGGCTCACCAGCCTCAGCCATCCGCAGAGCCTCACCACTATCTGGCTCACTCATTGGCTCTCCTAGACGCACACCTAGAGCACCACTTCCAGATGCCAAGATCACCGCTGATAAAGAGTCAGACCATTTACTAGTGAGATGACGCCATGCATAAACTGCACCTTCAAAGTTACCGACAATTGCAAAACCTATTGCCGTAATCCGTGCAGGCACCCAATCTAAGACGTAGAAGAAATGGCGGGCCGCTTCACTTAAATTGAAATCCCCTTTATCTGACCAGCGCTGCGCTGCGGTGTCAGCCAGGCGATACAAAACTACCCCTGCAGGACCAATTGGTATTAAGAACCAAAATAAGACTCCAAATACATGGTGATGTGAGCCGATGATCGCACGCTCTAAAGCCAAAGAAATGACTTCGGTCTCGGAGAGATTGCTGGTATCTAATTCAGGGCCATACCATTGGGCTAGCGCCAAGCGTGCTGCTGGCAAATCATGATTCGCAATGGCTTCATGCACCAGCGTAAATGAGTGACTAAATTGACGAAAGCCAAAAAATAAATAGGCAATCAATACATTCCACAGAAAGCCTAGAATGGGATAAGTCACCATACAGACAACATAAATAGCGAATACTAAAAATGTCGGTAGGATGAAGGCGACCAAGCAAGCCATACGTGCACCAACAGCACTTGCGCCTTCCTCAGTCTTGCCACCAAATTCCCCTGCGACCCAATCCAACCAGCGCGCACTCATTCGCGCAATCCAATGACTCGAGGTTACCGGGCGATATTGCTCAGCAATCAGGGCGAAGAGAATAGAAAAGAAAGTCATACTTTTAATAAATGGTAAAGGTTACGCAACATTCCAGCAGTAGCGCCCCAGATAAAACGATTTTCGTGGGGCATTGAATAAAACCGACGACCACCCTGATCACTATTCCAGACCCGCACTTGATGATTTGCAGGATTCATTAAAAAATGTAAAGGCACCTCAAAAACATCTGCCACCTCAAAGGCGTCTAAGACATATTCTGCCTGAGGTTTTACCAATCCCACAACTGGCGTCACACTATAGCCCGAAACGGTTAAATACTGAGGTAAATGACCAATAATCTCCACGCTCTGTCGGTACAAACCAATTTCCTCCTCACTTTCTCGCAAAGCGGTGTCATTTGGATCGGAATCTCCCTCATCCATTCGTCCGCCTGGAAAGCTAATTTGACCCGCATGATCATGCAAGTGATCGGTTCTTTGCGTCAGCAGAACGGATAGGCCCTCGCTCTTTAAAAGCAAGGGAATCAGTACTGCAGCTCGAGTCACCTTACCGGCCGCTTGCCGCTTAGAAATGATATTTGTAGCGACGACATGTCTGCTCTCATCCGTGATCTCTGGCTGCCAAACAGGCGGGCTCTGAAAACGGCTCCGAAGACTGAGTGGATCCAAAGCATGATCCGCTACTTTTGGCTGATCAATACAAACCTCATGAATGGGTACCGCTTGCGCATCAAAACCCGCTGGCGAAGCAATATTCAATGCTTGATCTTGGGGATGTAATTTTGCAGTCATAGTGCTATTTTAGGGCAATAAAAAAGGCAGCCTAGGCCGCCTTCTTTTGGATTAAAGCAAGCCTTATTCCGCTACTGTCTCAGCAACTGCTTTAACCTTGCGGGCAGGAAGCTTCTCTTTAATACGTGCAGACTTACCTGAACGATCACGCAAGTAGTACAACTTGGCACGACGTACATCACCGCGACGCTTCACTTCAATACTAGCAATCAATGGTGAGTAAGTTTGGAATGTACGCTCAACACCTTCGCCAGATGAAATCTTACGAACGATAAAGCTGGAATTCAGTCCACGATTGCGTTTAGCAATCACAACACCTTCAAAGGCCTGGGTACGCTTGCGTGTACCTTCAACTACGTTTACACCAACGACTACTGTGTCGCCAGGAGCAAAAGCAGGAAGCACTTTGTTAGCACTTAAGCGAGCAATTTCTTCTTGCTCAATTTTTTCGATCAAATTCATTATTAATCCTTAAACATCTTGTCAGCGTTTAATCCCGAGATTTTCATCAGCGGACCAGACAGAGGATGTAGTTAAAACCATTTCACTAAATCAAAACACAAACCTTTTATTCGATACTGCAATCACTTACAGTGTGCGAAGAAACTGCTCATCTTCTTTACTTAGCAACCCATTGGCTCTTGCCGATTCAATTAAATCAGGCCTAAGCCTTAACGTCAGCTCTAAAGACTTCTGCCGACGCCAATCCGCTATTTTAGCGTGATGTCCACCTAAAAGCACGTCGGGGACAGATAAATTTTCATATATTTCAGGGCGGGTGTAGTGGGGATAGTCCAAAAGGCCATTCATAAAGCTATCTTGGACGGCAGATTCACCGTCCCCAAGAGCGCCCGGAATGAGGCGAATCACCGCATCCATCATGGTCATGGCAGGCAATTCACCGCCAGAAACCACAAAATCACCTATAGAAAGCTGTAAATCCACGTTTCGGTCGATAAAGCGCTGGTCTACTGCCTCATATCGACCACAAATGAAGGTTAAATTGCCATGCGCCAGGATATCTGCAGCAATTTTCTGAGAAAACACCTCCCCTTGGGGCGCCAAGAGACAAATAGGGCCAGGGGCAATATTCTGAGCGTGTTGGGCTGCTTTAATCACAGATATCGTATCTTCCAGCGGTTTAGCCATCATGACCATGCCTGGACCCCCGCCATAGGCCCGATCATCTACAGTCTTACGAGGGTCAGAACAATAATCTCGAGGATTCCAGAGTTGGATGCTGGCAAGGCCTTGCTCGCAGGCGCGCCCAGTGATACCCCACTGCATTAAGGCGGAGAACATTTCAGGAAATAAGGTGAGGACATCAAAGCGCATATCAGAAATAGAAGATCAATTCTTTTTTATTTTTACTGCCGACTACCAGTCGGATTGCCAGTCGAGTGTCAGGAGCTTATTGGGTAAGTCAACGTTCTGCACCACTTCCTTCACAAAAGGTACTAGCTGCTTTACTGTTTTGGATTCCGAATCGCCAAGAGCAATGATTCCGTGAGCGCCGTTGTCGTTCACATCAATCACCTCACCTAGACTTTCGCCCTGGAGATTCACTGCCTTACAACCAATCAGATCAACCCAGTAATAACTATCACTCCCTGCCTTTGGAAATACATCGCGCACAACCAAAATACGAGCACCTTTGAGGGCTTCGGCTTGATCACGATCGGTGATGCCATCCAAGGCAATGACCACGGTACCGCTATGCATCTTGGCTTGTTTCACCTTGTACAAGCTCAATGAGGCCTGCTCATGAGCAGCAGCAACACCCGCACTCCGCCTGGGAATGAGGGATAACCACAGTTCTTTGCTAGATAGAAGCGCTACTGGATCAGAGGAATGAGGGCGAACTTTAATCTGACCCTGTAAGCCTTGAGCATCTTGGACTGCGCCAAGCTCAATCAAATCATCTAGGGAGGGTGTGCTCATATTGAAGTCACCTCAACTCCCCAAATATCACTACAAGTAAATTCTGCTACTAAAAACTCGACCCCAAAGAGAAAGTCTTTGGATTTGAAATCTTTAAACTGCAGGATTATTTTTGATCAAACGCACTACTGTTGGAGAAATCTGCGCGCCAACACCAGTCCAATAGGTCAAGCGATCTTGAGCAATACGCATTGCTTGCTCAGTCGCTGCTGCCTGTGGATTGAAATAACCAATACGCTCGATAAAGTTCGAGTCGCGACGATTGCGCTTGTCAGTAGCTACGATGCTATAAAAAGGGCGCTTCTTTGAACCGCCGCGTGCCAGTCGAATGACGACCATACTTATTCCTTAAAATCTAAAATGAAAACAGGTTGATTACAACCCAATGAAATTACTATCAAAATCTTGGGATCCAACTCACAGGGCATTTGAACAAAACAAATGCACGGTATAGCGGAAAGCCTCATATTCTAGACGAAAACCCCTACTTTATCCATCTATTTAAGTGCCCATGTATTTGACATCAACAGTAGAATGGAATGTAACAGATTATAAAATAATCATTAAAAACAAATACTTATAGAAATATGCTGCCTAAAATCCAGGTTTTCAGACCACCTCAAAGCGCTCTAAAGAGGCTATTTCTACTAATTTCATGCGTTGGAATGGGGTTTTTGACAGCTTGCGCCAATGTGATCCCGCCTTGCACTGCCAAAACGAGTCCACCTAGCATTGAGTTGCGAAACACCAAATGGGAGCTTGTCCGCTGGAATCTCGCCCCCAATGCCAAAGGTGAAGTTCGCGCTAGGCAAATCCCCCAAGGTGACAATAGCAATCCCATTCAAATCATTTTTGATGCCAATGGCGAGCGTCTCAGCGGCAGTACTGGCTGCAATCGTTTTACAGCACGGATCCGTGAGGATGCCCGAGGCTTTACTCTAGATCAAATCGCTAGCACCAAAATGGCCTGCGCACCACAACGCATGGAATTAGAAAATGACTTTCTCTATGAATTAAATGATTACCGCTCGATTGTGCGCAATGGTGATCAACTACTCATGATTGGCGCCGATCGTGAAGTATTAAGCTTTTTACAAAAAAGTAATCCGGTCAAATAAACTATTTCTCCATAGAAATAGAGGCCCATCACAGAAAGTCTGAATGAAAAAATACAAACTCCTTTTTTGCTCACTCGGAATATTTTTTCCAGGTACAGGCTTCAATTGTTTTTACCTACAGGGATTCAAATCCTTCTGGGGATGGGCACATTTCTTTGCTTTCATTGGCGGTATCGCTGGCTGGGCAATACTGAAAGACTCACAGTTCAACTCTGCTCCCGGGTGGGTTCTCATTACCTTTGGCTTCATCTCCCTCGAGGCGACCTGGCTTACTACCATCGCCTATGGCTTACGCGCTGATGAAAAGTGGGATGCTCAATTTAACCCTCACTTACCCTCTGAGCGCGCCACTAAATCTCGCTGGCCTGTGGTGCTCACAGTGATTTTTTCACTCATATTTGGTGCCGGCGTCATGATGACCTTTCTAGCAATTTCGTTTGAGCAATTCTTCATCTCACAAATTAAAGAAGCAAAAAAGCTATCCCAATAATGCAGATAGCTTTTTTGTGCAAGCGGTAATCTAATTATTAGCTTTACACACTACTCATTCAGATAAAGCCTGAATGAATTCAGGTACTGCGGTATTTAAATCTGCGACAAGACCGTAGTCAGCAACACTGAATATGGGGGCCTCAGCATCTTTATTGATCGCGACAATCACTTTAGAGTCTTTCATACCTGCTAAATGCTGAATGGCGCCCGAGATACCGACTGCAATGTAAAGCTGTGGAGCAACTATCTTACCGGTTTGACCAACTTGATAATCGTTCGGGACATAACCTGCATCCACCGCTGCACGGGAAGCACCCAAGGCAGCGCCAAGCTTATCAGCCAATGGCACCACAATCTCTTGGTACTTTTCACCGGAGCCCAAACCACGACCACCGGAGACAATGATTTTTGCAGCAGTTAGCTCTGGGCGATCGGATTTAGTCAGTTCACGGCCAATGAAAGTAGATGCCTGATTTACCGGCGTATCAACCGGAAGCTTTTCAATAACAGCGGCACCACCAGTGCTTGCTACAGGATCAAAGCCCGTAGTACGCACCGTAATCACCTTAAGGGCATCACCTGACTGCACTGTAGCAATCGCATTACCTGCGTAGATTGGGCGCTCAAAGGTATCGGCGGAGACGACCTTCGTAATGTCGGATAGCTGAGCCACATCCAGCTTCGCCGCAACCCGTGGCAACACATTTTTGCCATTCGCCGTGGCGGGAGCCAAGATATGACTGTAGTGATTGGCAATTGATAGGATTTGTGCTGCCAAGGGCTCCGCCAATTGATCGGCCAAAGAGGAAGCATCGGCCTGGATGACTTTGCGCACACCCACCACTTGAGCTGCTGCTGCTGCAACAGCATCTGTACCACTGCCAGCAATCAAGATATCGACTTCGGGGGTGCACTGCAAAGCGGCAGCGATCGTATTGAGCGTAGCTGCCTTTAAGGAAGCGTTGTCGTGTTCAGCAATAACCAGAGCAGCCATTTAAATCACCTTCGCTTCATTTTTGAGTTTATCGACTAAGGCTGCTACATCAGCCACCATCACACCTGCGGATCGCTTGGGCGGCTCCTCCACTTTGAGAGTTTTAAGGCGTGGAGCAATATCGATACCAAGCTCTTCAGGCTTCAATATTTCTAATGTTTTTTTCTTGGCCTTCATGATATTCGGTAGAGTCACATAGCGTGGCTCATTGAGACGTAAGTCAGTTGTAATGACTGCAGGCAAAGTAATCGAAATTGTTTCTAAGCCACCATCCACTTCACGAGTCACGCTGGCTTTGCCATCTGCAACTACGACCTTAGAGGCAAAAGTAGCCTGCGGAATATCTAAGAGACTTGCCAACATTTGACCGGTCTGATTACTGTCATCATCGATTGCTTGCTTGCCAAGAATGATAATTTGCGCCTGCTCTTTTTCACAGAGCGTTTTCAGAATTTTGGCAACCGCCAAGGGTTGCAACTCAAGATCGGTTTCAACCAAGATGGCACGATCAGCGCCAATAGCGAGAGCAGTTCGGAGGGTTTCCTGGCATTGCGTAGGCCCAGCAGAAACTACCACCACTTCAGTAGCAACACCAGACTCCTTTAAGCGAACCGCCTCTTCAACTGCAATTTCATCAAACGGATTCATGCTCATTTTGACGTTAGCCAAATCGACACCACTCCCATCTGACTTCACACGGATCTTGACGTTGTAATCCACTACGCGCTTAACGGCCACTAAAATCTTCATTCTTAATTCTCAATTCTCATAAAATATGAACACAGCACTCATTTTATCCCCCAGCGGACATTAAGGCTTATACGATCTTAGATGTCTGCAAGCGCCTTTACATGAGCCACCACACTTCGACCTAAGGCTGAGAGGTTGTATCCGCCCTCGAGGCAACTCACGATACGACCTTGTGCATACTGATTGGCCAGCTCTTTGAGCTTTTGAGTCATCCAAACGTAGTCATCCTCAACCAAGCCCATCTGACCTAAATCATCCTCACGATGTGCATCAAAACCAGCCGAGATAATAATTAACTCTGGCTCAAAATCACGCAAACGCGGTAACCACTGCTCTTCTACAATCGAACGCACTACATCCCCACGCGTCGATGCGGGCAGCGGAACATTCACCATATTCTGCGCTCGATCTAATCCGCTATAGGGATAAAACGGATGTTGAAAGAAGCTGCACATCAGCACCTTGGGGTCATTAAAGAATGCAGCCTCAGTCCCATTGCCGTGATGCACATCAAAATCAATCATGGCGACACGCTCAATACCGTAGGTTTCTATTGCATAACGTGCTGCGATGGCAACACTATCAAAAATACAAAATCCCATGGAGCGGGTTGGCTCTGCATGATGACCAGGCGGGCGAATTGCACAAAATACATTCTCAACATCGCCTTTCATTACTGCATCTACACCAGCTATAGCCGCACCCGCCGCACGAAGAGCGGCGCTCCAAGTATGGGGATTCATAATGGTATCGCCATCCAACATAAAATAGCCGCTTGCTGGAGAACGCTCTTTAACGAAAGCAATATGATCCGGACTATGCACTAACTCCAGCTGCTCTTCAGTTGCCAGGGGCGCATCCAGATGGCGCAAGAAGCGATCTACACCACTTTGAATTAACTGATCATTGATGGCCTGAATGCGCTCTGGGCACTCAGGATGATGGCTACCCATCTCATGTTTCAGAAAATCGGGATGAGTTATGTATCCTGTTGTCATTACTAAAAATCCTTAATAGCAAAACTGTAATTTTTATCATTCAAAAAAGCCTGCTTACCTACTAAA
>JBIISV010000007.1:0-27915 GCA_044340835.1 Polynucleobacter sp. | reverse complement strand
GGATAAGGTGGTTTCACTTCATACCGCTTTTCCAGAATGCAAAGGATTTGCTGATTTTAAAATTCCAGCATTTAGCCAAAAAACGGACTTAGTGCCCTCCGTTGATCCTACTTACCAGCTCAATCCACAAGCAAGTGTGGCAATCCTTGCTGGTTTTGCTTATAACCGCAGAGTCATGCTGCAAGGCATGCATGGTACTGGAAAATCAACTCACTTAGAGCAGGTTGCTGCTCGCTTAAATTGGCCCTGCTTGCGCATCAATCTTGACGGGCAAATTACCCGTATGGATCTCATTGGAAAAGACATCATCACTCTTGAAGATGGCAAGCAAGTTACTCAGTTTCAAGAAGGGCTCATTCCATGGAGTTTGCAACGCTCTATTGCACTGATATTGGATGAATATGATGCCGGTCAAGCAGATGTCATGTTTGTCATTCAACGCATGCTTGAGCGCGAAGGCCGTCTCACACTTCTTGACCAGAATAGAGTCATTGAACCAAACCCAGCATTTCGGATTTTTGCAACTAGCAATACTGTTGGCTTAGGCAACTGGAATGGAATGTATCAAGGAACTCAATTACTTAACCATGGACAAATGGATCGCTGGGATATTGTTGCTGCCCTTCATTATCTGGAGCCTGATGAAGAAGAAAAAATATTACTCGCAAAGGTGCCAGAACTTTTGCCTGAGACTGCAAAACAAATGATAGCCCTTGCCAATCTTAGTAGAAAAGGGTTCGAGGCTGGGGATATATCTACTCTCATGTCGACTAGAACCCTGATTACCTGGGGCGAGAACTGGCGCATCTTCAAAGACTTACAACTTGGCTTTAGCTTAGCGTTTTTAAATAAGTGTGAGTCAGAAGAAAAATCTTTGGTTGCTGAATACTATCAACGTTGTTTTGCAACTGAGCTCATTGCCACTAAAAACTAGCCCCTTTAAACTGGTGAATCTTGCAAACCGAATCTCACGATGAAGTAGAGTTACAAAACCGTTATGGAGCTATCATGCGCTCCCTATCAGGAGATGCCCATCTTCAAATTCGGGATTGGCAGCTATTTCATAAAAGTCTTGCTCTCAACGCCTTAGCTCCGCACCTCAACTTCAATTATTTACAAGCTCCCTGGGCTCATCCACGGGGAGTGTTAGATGGCGTTGCCTTACGCCTGCGTTATTCCGACTATGAACTTCATCTTTCACACTCTCCGAACAGTTTAGTTGAGTCATTGATATTCGAAGTACTCGAGCAGATTCGGGTAGAAAGTATTTGTCCAGATGGGCTAAAAGGCAGTAAGCAGAATGTTGAAAATCAATTTATTGGGTGGTTGCAAGAGTTTATGGCCAACGGTGGTGTGGAAGGTAGCATTGGCCTGTTATTTCTCTCTATTTTCTCCATAGTCTGGGTCAAACTAAACCAGCGGCCTATTCCAGAATTAATGCAGGATGTAGTAGAAGCTACTCGAGCAGGACTCGCAGAGGTGATTGGGCCTCATTTAGTCCAGCTTAAAGACAATCAATTTGACCAAGCAAGTTATACAAAGGTTTCCCTAGAGATTGCTCGGCTAGTGTCTAATTTAATCGATAAGGAATATCAGAATGTTCCTAGCATTCGTACAAAACAGAAAAATATTAACAATTCATTCTTGAAGATTGAGTGGACTCAACCCCCAAGCTATGATTCTCAATCTGAAAAAGGAGGACATTCTTCAATATCGAATGCTAAACAAGCTTTAGAAAGATCATTGGGGCAATATAAAGTATTTAACTCTACTTATGATATTGAAATTGAGGCTAAAAAAAGCATTCGATCAGCTCAACTCGCTATTTATCAACAAGAGCTTAGCGAGGAAATCACCAAGCTCAATATCCCTTGGGGAAAATTAACCAGGTCTTATGAAAAGATATTTAATGCAAAGTCATTGAAAAAATGGCAGACCACTGAGACCGAGGGTCTTCTAGATCGACGCTATCTGACCCGGATTGCAACCGCCCCACTTGATCCCGTTCTTTATAAGCACCCCTCTACAAAGATAGAGGCTTTAGGCAGGGTTACGCTATTAATCGACTGCTCTGGTTCAATGAAGGATCAAAGACTGAAGATTGCTATTTGCGTAGATGCTCTGGTAAGAATACTGGAGCAGGCCCACATTCAAACTGAAGTACTGGGCTACAGCACGAAGACCTGGCAAGGTGGAAGGCCATTCAAGGAATGGCGTAGAGGCGGGCAAATTCCCAATCCTGGCAGACTAAACGAGCGCGCCCACTGGATCTTTAAAGACTTTCAGACACACTGGCGCAAAGCAAGGCCCGGCATTGCCGCGCTCTTAAGACCAGAGATCTATGCAGAGAGCGTTGATGGTGAGGCAGTGCTTTGGGCGGCCCAACGCTTACAAAAAGAAGTAACTAGTCATGTCATTAATCAAAAACTAATTTTATTTTCTGATGGCTGCCCCATGGATAGGGCCACTATTGAGGCCAATGGAGAGCATTTTCTTAAAAATCACCTGCTGCACACAATTGAATGGTGCAAACAACAAAATCACTTTGAGTTGTGGGGATGTGGGATTGGAGATGAGTTAAAACCATTCTTTCCAAATCGCTTAAGTTGGGATCAAGAAAGTGAGGATCCCAGTGAAAGCCTGATCAATTGGGCTAAAGAACTCAACTCTACAAAAATCTAAACCATTAAGAGCTACCGCTTGCCCTGAAATCTTCAGCAGAAAACAGAGCAAGCCGATCAGTATTATTTATTGAAATACCAGTAGCGGGTACAAAAAATTAATCGCCCTTAATCTTATTATCTGAGATTAACTTGCTGTATTTGGCAGTTTCATTTGCCAAAAAGGTCTTGAATTCCTCTTGAGTATTGGAAGTTGCCTCCACACTAAAGCCGGCAAAATTCTCTCTGAGCTCTGGATCCTTCATGACGGTAATAATATCTCTAGAGTACTTCTCTTGAATAGCCTGTGGTGTTTTAGCAGCCACATAGATGCCCCACCAAGTTAAAGTAACAACACCTGGATATCCCTGCTCTACAAATGTGGGAATATTTGGTAGGAATTTTGACCTAGTAGGGCTAGTAACAGCCAAAGCTCTCAATTTACCCGCCTTAATAAACTGTGTCACAGGCGCTACATCAGAAATCATCAAATCCAATTGATTGCCAAGGATGTCGTTGATAGCCGGAACAGTCCCTTTGTATGGCACTTTAACCATCTTAATGCCCGACTCCCTCATGAGCAACTCAGTGGAAATATCGGAAATACTTCCTGAACCGCTAGTAGCAAAACTCAATCCATTAGGCTTGCTCTTTGCGGCCGCCACGAGATCAGCGAGCGTTTTATAGGGAGAGCTCTCAGGAACAACTAATACGCTAGTTGCAATAGTAGTTAAGGCTATAGGGGCAAAATCCCTCTCCATATTAAAGTTAACTTTACTAATCAATGGATTGACTAATGAGGGACCAAAATTTCCTAACACCATAGTGTAGCCATCAGCAGGCTGGCTCAAAACATAATCCATTCCTATTGCGCCATTAGCACCTGGTTTGTAGTCAACAACAACAGGCTGCCCCCACATTTTGCTTAACCTAACAGCAATTCCCCTTGCAATAGAATCTGAGCTACCCCCAGGTGGGTATGTCAGCACAAATTTAACGGGCTTATTTGGAAAGGCCTGAGAGAAAACTGTGCCTGGTAACAAGAAAGTCATCCCTAAAATTAAAGCTTGAAAAAATTTTAAAGAATTGAATGTTTTCATTTTTTATCTCCAGAAATATTTGTCTAAATTTATTTAAATCTAATTTTTAAGATCACTCAAAATTGCAGCAGCACCTTTTTTTATAAAAGCTTGATCCGAACCAACTCCAATAAATTGGATCCCCCAGTCCCGATAAATCTTTGCATCTACCTGACTTGCGGCTAGTATTCCAACTGGCTTACCATAACTAATGATTTTTTTCGTTAGATGTTCCATAACATCCTGAACTTCTTTAGCACTTGGATTGGCTATAAAACCTAGTGAGGCAGCAATATCTTGTGGGCCTATAAAGACGCAATCAACACCCGGAGTCTCGGTAATTTCTTTCACATTTTGTATGCCCAGAAGAGACTCTATTTGCACGATCATGCAAATAGATTGATTTATTTTCTTGAAATAGTCAAGTTGGGAACCAAAACGATTGCTGCGGTTTGAAACTGATACACCTCGGATGCCATCAGGAGGATATCTTGTTGCCCTAACCGCTGATTCAGCAGCTTGAGCACTTTCAACCATGGGTATTAGAAAATTATAAAAACCAAAATCTAAAAATCTCTTCAAAATCACGGGATCATTATGTTCTGGCCTCACAAAGGCGGCAGCCGAAGTGCCATTAAGTGCTAGTAACTGCTCCACACAGTTTCGATAGTCATTGGCACCATGCTCACCATCGATTAAGACCCAATCAAAACCACTCAGACCCAAAAGCTCTGTGGCAACGGTTGACCCCATGGTAGACCAACCGCCATAGCAAATATCCCCTTTTAAAAGGCGATTTTTAAAGATATTTTCGGTCTGCAATGTGCTGTTTGGGATTGTCATCTACTACTTTCTTTATTCGAGAGGAAACTTTTTAAATTAATCTTAGCTGAATTTTGGAGTGATGACATCCTACTTGCCTCTACTAATCCCAAAATCTCTATACCGTAATTGGCATCGAAGAGTTCCTGACTATTACCAGAAATCATTTCGCCAAAAAGTTCCAGTTCTTTCTGAAACATATTATCAGGGGGCAGTGGATACTCAACTGCGTTCATAAAAGACTCTCCGACACCCTGAAAAATCAAACTCGCATCTCTATATAAAGATTCTGGCTCACCCCACTTAGTTTGATCCAAGCGATAGTGCATTAGGCCTTTTGTGCCAACTACCCTCACCTCAAAAACGCCGGGAGATGTCCACGAGCTCGCAATCGACCCGAGGGTACCGCTCTCAAATTGCATATTCACAAGCCACTGGTCCTCAACTTCAGCACCTACTGGAGATTTCTTTGATGACATTGCGCTAATCTCTGCGATAGGACCGCCCAAAAAGCGAAATACATCAAACAGATGAATCGCAATTTGACTTAAAGGTCCGCCAGGGGCTTTAGATTGATACCAGCGCCAGTTATCTGAATTTAATGATAAGGCGCGTTCGTTCGAAAAATTTCCTTCGATCAAACATAACTCACCTAATTTTCCACCTTGAATCTCTTGAGACATGATCTGAATACCGGACAATAACTTGGCAACATGTCCTATAAATACGCCTACACCGAGACGATTACAAATCTCTTTTAATTGAATTCCTTCTGCCAAGTTGTTGGTAATTGGCTTTTCAATATATACATGCTTACCGTACTCAGCGCATAATTTCGCGTACTCAAAATGTAGCTCATTGGGTACGGTCAAAATGACGCCCTGAATTTCTGGATTACTTAGCAATTCCTCGACGGTATTGGTATGCGGAATATGATGTTTGGCTGTGAACTTCTCTCGAGTCTCTTGAGATCGGGAGTATGCCGAAATAATGCGAATTTTTGAAGACTGAGTAGCTGCTGTTGCTAACACTGTAGCCCATTTCCCCAAGCCGATAATGCCTAAATGAATCATATTCAAAGGCCCCCGGAACCACTAACACTAATGCCGCCGCAGACATAAAGTAACTGGCCAGTGATAAAACCATTCTCTCGGGATAGAAAGAAACTAATACCTCTTGCAATATCCTCCGGGGTTCCCAAGCGCTTCATGGGCACGCTATCAATAACAAATGCCCTTCTTTCGCTACCCACCGGATGTCCGCGTGTAAATAATTCAGTCTCTACAGGCCCTGGCGCAATCACGTTAACCGTAATTCCAAAAGGGGCGACCTCTAGCGAAAGACTTAAGGTCAAACCCACTACGCCCATTTTGGAAGATGCATAAGCGATACGCTCAGTTTTGCCTAAGATGGCTCTTGAAGATATGTTGACTATTCTTCCGAAGCGATTGGCTTTCATTTGCGGCAAAAAAGCTTTAATCAGTTGAATGGGAGCCTTAATATTGAGCTGCCAGACAGCGTCCAAATCATCTTCAGTAACTGCCTCAATACTGCCAGGGCGATTAACGCCAGCATTGTTAACTAAATATCCGACCTGATACTTTTGAGTAATCAACTGGGTTACCTGATCTATAGCAACATGATCATACAAATCGACCTCCATAAACTCAATGGGGTAGCGATAATTTTCACGCATTAAATTCTCAGGAGGGCGCCTTTGTAAAGTCATCACCCTCCGGCCTTCAAGCGCTAATTTATGAGCAGTAGCTGCACCAAGACCCGAACTAGCGCCAGTAACAATCGTCAAAAAATCATCAATATTTTGGACGCTCATAGGTAATCAATTTTCTTCCATTCGCCAGGATTCACCGACACGACATTCTTACTCTTTCCAGATCTACGGTCAGCATAAATTTTTCCCTCCTTCATGACCATCTGAATATTTTTCTTGTCTTGAAGACAATTAATATCCTTGGTAGGATCGCCGTCAATTGCCAGGATATCGGCATACTTGCCAACCTCAATGCTACCCAAATCCTTAGATGCCTTAATTGCATTGGCACCGTTAATAGTTGCAGTCTGCAAAGCCTCCATGGTAGACATGCCTAAATCAACATAAATAGACAGCTCTTTTGCATTAGTCCCCATTTCAGGATCAAACCCCATATCAGTTCCCATGGCAATTTTGACACCAGTCTTATGCATTCTTTGGAAGGTATCAAAACAACTCGACTGAATGGATTTCATTTTATTAATAACGAATAAAGAGGTGCCCTGCATTTTTCTCATGTCAATTGCATGATCTGTGCGATGCAATAGAGTTGGGGTCATATAAACATTAGAACCTGCAATACGATCTGCTGACTCCTGATCGGAAAATACCATATGCTCAATAGTGTCAGCACCTGCATTCAAGGCCATATTTTGTCCGGCAGGAGTAAAGCAATGCACTGCTGCAGCTTTATGGAAAGCATGTGCTTCATCCACAATCGCATCGATTTCCTCTTGCGTCATATTACGAATATCCGGCTCTTCCTTATCGGTACCTCCGCCACCAGTTGCGCAAGTCTTAACAACATCACAACCCACCAACATATTTTGACGCGCTAACTTTCGTAGTTCCCATGGGCCATCAGCAGTCTGAAAACCATATCGCTGCATTGCGCGCGGGTTAATTAAATCTAAATGAGAGCCGGTAATAGAGGTAAATCCACCGATAAACATCCGTGGTCCCTCTAGGACGCCTGCATTAATTGAATCTCTGACTGCACATAGATGGGCAGTCATCAGTCCGCGACTTGATGCTAGACCAAGATCACGCAGTGTCGTGAAGCCCATATCAAAACACAATTGCGCATGAAACAAACCATACATTTGCTGTAACTCAGGTGTAATTTCCCATTGTGAAACTCGATAATTATGGAAAGTTAAACAATTGAACATCATCGTATGAAGATGACTATCGATCATGCCGGGCATCAAAGTCAAGCCACTGCAATCCGTCACTTGCGCACCCTCAGGTATGTGAATCTCTTTATCAGTACCAACTTGGACAATGCGCTTACCTTGAATTGCAATGACTGGGGACTCGATTACCTTAGCTTTAACTACATCTATTAAGCGAGCTCCCTTGATATAAACAACGGGGCCTTCTTGCTCTGGTGGGATGTATTTTTTATATAGTTCGCTCAAGTTAATTCCTCCAATAAGTATAAATATCAAACACGACTAAATGATTCTGCTAGTTTTAAAAAATTCTGGTATGAGTCTGGATTAATGAGAGAAACTTTATTATGTGTTTGCACATTAAAATCCAATAATTCAAGCGATCTTTCAAAGTGCTTTTGTATCGGTCCATTGGCAATCACTACAAATCTTGAGGAATGATCAGCACTTGGCCATTCAGACATACCAATAGGCTCATGAATAATGGTATGGGTCCCATGAAGAGCTACTGGCATTCCTTCAACATTCAGAATTGCCTTAAGGCGAAGAATATTTTCGCCCTTCATCGTCGTTAACAGATTAAGCCAAACTACAAAGCTATTACCCGAAATAACTCCTTCACGTCGCAGAGAAAAAGTGTGGACTCGATTACTTTCCGAAAGCAATGAAATCCCCTTACCATGAATAGGATGGAGCGCAGAGCGAGCGCCTGACTCCGGAATATGAGAATTTTGATGGGCAAGAATAAATTGCTCTCCCCCTTCCATCCATTGCATAAATGCATCATGCTCGGCACTGGCATCGGACTGAAGAAATTCATTCAAATTAAAGTTACTAAGAACACCTTGATGATTAATCACGATAGGCGACCCAGGATTAATCGGGCGCAAAATCGCTTCTAACTGATCCATTGGCAGATGATCAGGAAGATCTGTCTTGCTCACTAGTAATAGGTCAGCGACGGCAACCTGCTCGATTGCCTCTGTAAATTTCGCTATTTGAGACTCAATCTCTCTTGAGTCAACAATAGTTATCACCTTAGATAACGCATAGTGAGCCCTTAGCTCAAAATCACAAAGAATAGATTGAATGATGGGTACTGGATTCGATAATCCTGTTGTCTCAATCACAATGCGATTAAATTCTGCTAAATTTCCACTGCTGCGACGCTGGTGGATATCCCCCAGGGTTTGAACCAAGTCGCCACGCACTTCGCAGCAAAGACACCCGCCCTCCAAGAGCACAATGTTTTCTTCAGGCCTTTCAATCAAAAGGTGGTCTAAGCCAATTTCACCGAACTCATTGACTATAACGAGCGTCTTTTGAAAATCAGGATCCCTAAATAGAGCGTTTAAAAAAGTAGATTTTCCGCTACCCAGGAAACCCGTGAGAATGGTTACGGGCACTGGTTCTGCATCAAAAGCTGAAGAAAGGGGGTTTTGAAGGTCTTGGCTGTCAAACATGAATCCCTAATTTATACCGCACAATGATATAGATCAAATAATATATATTTATAATTAACATAGATGCTATCTATTAATAGATGCCATCTATTTAAAACATCTAAAAATACCACTTGCGTGAATACTAAGATGAGGCTAATTTGATGGTAACTACCAAAAAGGGGAAATATATGCCAAAAAAAATTGGTCTAGCCATCATATTTTGCACATTCCTCATCGCTCGCATGCACCCTGCGATGGCACAAGAAAATTATCCATCAAGCCCTGTGAAGGTAATCGTCACCTTTACCGCGGGTGGTGGCGCTGATTTTATGGGCCGGGTGATGTCACAAAAGCTTAGTGAAATACTGAAGCAACCATTTATTGTTGACAATAAATTAGGGGCCTCTGGAGCCATTGGCAGTCAATATGTGGCCCAAAGTAAGCCGGATGGTTACACCTTGCTACTGGGCACGACTGGGACTCACTCTACTAATTTTGCAACCATCCCCAACTTGCCTTACCACCCTATAAAAGACTTTACGACGATTGCTATTTTTAGCGATGCGCCCTTCTTGCTTTGCTTAAATCCACAATTAGGCATTAACTCCATTGCAGAACTCGTGCGCTTTGCAAAAGCAAATCCTGGAAAACTGACTCATGGATCATCCGGCATTGGAAGCTCGCCGCATCTGGGGTTTGAAGCCCTCAAGAAAACGCTGGGGATTGATGTTACCCACATCCCATACAAAGGTTTGCCAGCAGCAATGGTTGATGTCATGGGTGGGCAGATTTCAATGACTTATGACTCGATACCAAGCGCAATGCCACATATGAAGGCGGGAAAAATAAAGTGTATTGCTATTGGCAGCAAAGAGCGCTCCCCAGTTTTGCCTGAGATTCCAACCATTGCTGAAGCTAGCGGCACAAATTTTGTGATGGGATCTTGGTATGGACTTTTTGGGCCTAAAGATTTACCGCCAGCCATCCTGAACAAATTGTCCACTAGCATATTACAAGCCCTTAAGGATCCTGAATTTCAAGCAGGACTTCAAAGAGTTGGAGCTACTGGAATGCCATTAACACCCAGTCAATCTAAATTATTTTTAGAGGCCGACATTACTCGCTGGGTAAATGTAGCAAATGAGTTACAAATTCGTGCTCAACCATAAATCACCATACGAACAAATTAAAACATGAGCCTCATAATTAAAAAAGTAGAAGCAATCCCGGTTGCTTTGCCGCTCTTAAAGCCGATGCATATGGCTGGGGTCGTTATTACTAAAGCTTATAACTTAATTGTTCGTATTGAAACTCAAAACGGTCTTGTCGGATGGGGCGAATCTGCTTCTGCGCCAACGATGACGGGCGATCTTCTGCCTGGAATGATTGCAGCAGTTGAAGACTATCTTGCCCCTGTATTGATCAATGAAAATGCATTAAATCATGCCCAGATTATGCAGAAAGTTTCCACAGAAATTTATCGCAATACTGGAGCAAAATGTGCGATCGAGTGCGCCTTGCTAGATCTATGCGGCAAACATCTAGGGGTTCCTGTATACGATTTGATTGGTGGAGCAAGGCGAGAGCGATTTTACCCAATGACCCTCCTTGGAAGTGGGGGCGGTGACGAAGATCTAGCAGATGCACTTGCTAAGCAAAAAATGGGGACTCAATTTTTCAAAATTAAAGTTGGGGCTAGATCCATTCAAGAGGATATTGCTCATACCCTGCGCTTACGAAAAGAGCTGGGATCGCAAGCGACTTTATGTGCAGATGCCAATATGGGATTGACAGCCAGTGAAACTGTTTCCTATTGCCAAGCAACTGAAAGCGTAAATCTTCTATTTTTTGAGCAGCCATTAAGAAGCGGCAATCTCAATGGTATGGCTCAGCTAGCGAGCCGAATCTCTGTGCCGCTATGTGGGGATGAATCGATTACCTCCATTGAAGACATTACTATGCTCAGTAATGCTAAAGCGATACAGGGGGCGAACCTAAAAATTATTAAGCTTGGCGGCATCAGCTCGGTAGTGAACGCTGCGATTCTTTGCGAAAATATCGGCCTCTCAGTCAACCTCGCCTGTAAGGTCGCTGAATCAAGTATTGCAGCAGCGTCTCTATTTCAAACTGGCGCAGTATTACCAAATCTCGACTGGGGTATTAGCGTTACAAATCAATACTTGGCAGAAGATGTTGTGCACCATCCACTCACAACTACAGATGGAAGCTTCACTTTAGATAGAAAACCAGGCCTTGGTATTGAAGTAAATGAGGCTCAAATTAAAAAATTTACACTGAAATAGTCGAAGGAAGCAAAAAATGAACATTGTTCCTCTACCTCAATCACTAGGCGCTGAAATCATCGGCTTGGATCTGAGCTTACCGTTATCAAGTGTTGATGCCAAAATATTAAAAGAAGCTTACCTAAATCACCTACTTCTCCTCTTTCGAAATCAAAAAATTCATGATGAAGACCTGATTAAGGTATCGTCCATCTTCGGTGAAATAATGCTTCCACCAGCCCAACATGAGCGCTCTAGCGTTCAGGAAAGTGATGCTGCACCAGAAATTACCGTAGTTTCGAATGTCAAAGTTAATGGCGTGCCCATCGGCGAGCTAGGCGACGGAGAAGTGATCTGGCATAGCGATTACTCTTTCAAAGAAGTTGTTGGTGGAATGCGGATTTTGCATGGCATAAAGATCCCCCCATCAAATGCAGGTGGTAGCACTGAATTTGCCAATATGTATGCAGCATTTAATGATCTACCTGCAGACTTAAAAGATTACGCATTAAATCACTCCATTAAGCACGATATTGCCTACGATACTAATCGGGCACTACGCATGGGAGCAACCCCAGTAACGGATCCAACTCAAGGTAATGGGCCTGTTCACCCCATGGTATCAACCCATCCAGAAAGCAATTGCAACTCTTTATTTTTAGGCAGAAGGTTGGCTCACTACATCATGGGTGAGTCCCTTGAGAAGTCAGAAGAAATATTAGATAGACTATGGGAGCATGCAACCCAAGAGCGCTACATCTATCGTCATGAATGGGCGGAGAATGATGTTGTACTGTGGGACAACCGCTGCGTCATTCACCGTCGAGGATCTTTTGACTCAAGCCATGATCGCATTTTGCATGCCGCCCAAGTTAAAGGCCACAAACCTTTCATAGCTAAAGATGCGGCAAATCTTAAGTCACACCCTAGAAGTAGATGATCGCCTACCAGAGCGTAAACCTTATTTAATTGCGTCATACAACGCGCATTGAATGTACCCTCATTACCCTAAGAGAGAAAACATGCTAAAGAAAATAAAGCTCATATCACTATTTATCAGCATGGCAATATCTTTTTATTGTCATGGCCAAACTGCGGATAAATATCCAAGTAAACCTATTAAAGTAATCATTCCTTTTCCAGCCGCGGGAGCTCTTGATTCTGCTGCTCGAGCCATTGCAGAGCCATTAGGCGAAAAACTGAAGCAAACCATTATTTTAGAAAATAAACCTGGTGCAGGATCTCGTTTGGGCGCTGAAATTGTTGCTAATGCACCTGGTGATGGCTATACCCTATTAATTGCCACACCAGCCTCTACTACGATGGCTCCCTTATTAGTGAGCAGCCTCAATTATTCGCCTGAAAAAGATCTTTTGCCGCTCATGCGCGTCGCGGAAATTGTTAACATCATGGTAGTGCCTACTAGTCGCAATATTAATTCAGTAAATGAATTTCTGACTTGGGCAAAAAATCGTAAAGAGCCTATTAGATATGGAAGCTCTGGCATTGGCTCTGCTGACCACTTAGTTGCTGAATTTTTTAAACAAACTACTGGCTTAGATCTCGTCCATGTTCCCTACAAAGGTGGCGGACCCGCCATGATTGATTTAGCGTCGGGCGACATCGATGTGAGCTTTACAACTTATGCTGCAGCAAGTGCAATTTTAAGCTCAGGGAAAATCAAAGCGCTTGCAGTACTCACAAACTCGCGTCAGCAATTCTTACCAAACCTGCCAGCAATTAATGAAACTATTCCTGGTTTGTCTATTAGTAATTGGGCAGGCTTTTTCACCCCAAAAAATACCCCAATAAGCATTCGGGAAAGACTATTTAAAGACATTTCAGAGGTTTCTAAAAATCCCGATGTCCGCGCTAAAGCAAATCGAGCTGGACTTGAGATTAATACCAGTAGCTCTATTGTTGAATTTGACAAAGACCTAAGAGACGAAAAACGTCGCTGGTCAAAAATTATTAAAGATGCAAACATTACCCCAGAATAAAAGGAAAATTTATGAAGAGCTTTGAAGATCAATGCGTGATTGTTACCGGATCTGCTACTGGGATAGGCGAAGCTTGCGCGATCCAATTAGCTCAAGAAGGTGCAAATGTAGTGATCATGGACTTTAATCGGCAAGGGGCAGAAGATGTCGCCAATAAAATTAAAGCGTTTGGAGGTAAAGCTCTAGTAGCGGTAACGGATCTGAATTCCTGGGATGCCACGAAATCTAAGATTGATGAAATTGCACAATCGGCAACAGGAATACAGGCGCTAATCCACAGCGCAGGTGGGTTTCCCAGTTATGTCAACTTACTAGACTGTCCAGTTGAAGCATGGGATTCAGTAGTGAATTCGAATCTACGCTCTATGTTTTATCTCCTCAAAGCAGTAGCTCCCCATATGATTAAGAAGCAATACGGAAGGTTTGTAGCTGTTTCTAGTATGGCTGCTCGTAGCGGCACCAACCCTAACCCGCCTCATTACACTGCCGCAAAAGGCGGTGTACTTGCGCTCACCAGACAGGCAGCCAAAGATCTTGGCCCCTATGGGATTACCGTAAATTCAGTCGCACCGGCAAACGTTGCTACACCCCGTACAAATGCTATTAGAAGCCCAGAAAGATTGGCTCACATACAAAAAACAACCCCGCTAGGAAGACTGGCCGAGGTTGATGAAATTGCCAGTGCCATTGTTTTCCTGGCCAGCCGTAAAGCAAGCTATATCACAGGCATCACTATGGATGTCAATGGTGGCGCAACCATGGTTTAACTTGGTATTGCAAATCGCTTCTATTTTTTTATATTCTTTCTATATTTCCCTATAAGCATATTTACTAAAATCTGGGCTGCGGGTGATAAATTGGCATTTTCCCGTCGAAATATTGCAGCAGATCTTACGATTTCTGGACGAATAGGTATAGCGACTAATTTTTTGTAATTGAGCATCATCCTTTTGGTCATAATAGTGGCCAACTGCGAATCGCCAATCGTCTCTAAGATTGCGTCGATAGAGTTCATTTCCATTGCAATATCGGGTGCAGTCAAAATTTCCAGGAATGCCATGTCTATCAATTTTCTAGACATGTACTCAGGGGACAATAAAGCCAACTTTGTATGAGCAATATCTTTAATGCTTACATAAGCACTCTTTGAAAGGGGATGTCGTTTAGAAACGATTAACATTAAATCTTCCCGAAACAACTCCTCACCAGAAATGAGTTCAGTTGATTCGGGCCCATAACCTAAACCAAATGCCAAATCGCCATCTCTAATTTGCCTTTGCATTTCACCAGTGGGCAATTCAACAATCCTGACCTTGATACCAGGATATGACTGAGAAAACTCTGAAAGAATTGGCGGAAGTAAATTGTTCGTAAAGGCGGAAATCGCACCAATCACTACACTACCAACCTGTAACCCCTGATAGCCCTGAATTGCAGTCCTTCCATCCTCTATTTCTTTAATCGCCTGGTTGGCATAGCGGGCAAATATTTCACCCGCTCCAGTTAAGCGAATAGATCGTGAGGATCGATCTAATAAATCACAACCTAATTCCGTCTCCAACTGCCGCATTTGATGGGATAAGGTTGGCTGTGTGACATAAAGCTCTTCCGATGCCTTTGTAAAGCTTCCAAGGCGGGATATAGTTAAAAAGTATTTAAGATGTCTTAGTTCCATGTACTATATATTATAGACAAAGTCTATGAAAACTATTGAAATACATGTATTGATCTATTATATATTACGAGTTATTTTGATAAAGACAACACCATAGAAAGTCATATTTTGTATACCCAATTTATTGAAGAGCTTACTCACTTAATCGGCAAAAATAATGTTCTGATCGATATTGCTGACCAGAAAAAATATGTAAGCGATTGGTTTGGTAGGGCAAATGGCAAGGCTCTTGCAGTAGCAAAGCCAGCCAGTCCTGAAGAGATTGCCAGCATCGTAAAGTTATCGGAAAAATATCATGTTTCGATTGTTCCACAGGGCGGCAATACAGGCTTGGTAGGTGGTGGACTCCCAGATGACAGTGGAAAAGAGTTGGTGCTGTCTCTTGAGAGAATCAATAAAATCCGGGCCTTAGACCCCCTTGGTAAGACTATATCCGTTGATGCTGGAGTGATTCTAGAAAATCTACATAAATATGCACAAGAACATGGGCTGGAGTTCCCCCTAAGCATGGGCTCACAAGGAAGCGCAACGATTGGAGGGCTGCTATCCACCAATGCTGGCGGTACAGCTGTATTGCGGTATGGAAATGCCAGAGATTTATGCCTGGGACTTGAAGTGATTACCGCTGAAGGTGAGATATGGAATGGCTTAAGAAGTTTACGAAAAGATAATACTGGCTACGATCTAAGGGATCTCTTTATCGGAGCAGAAGGAACGCTGGGAATTATTAGCGGAGCAGTTTTAAAATTAGTGCCAATGCCAAAGGCTCGTTTATCAGCATTACTCAGCCTGAATTCTCCTAGCCTAGCAATTCAGCTTTTAGAGTTTGTGCAAACAAAGGCAAATTCTCAGCTTACCGCTTTTGAGCTTATTTCGGATACCTGTCTCAATCTCGTGGATCAATATTTTCCTCAATTTGCTTACCCATTTTCAACAAGAGTGCCTTACTGCGTGTTAATTGAAATCAGCGATAACGAGAGTGAAGAGCATGCCTATGAGCTTCTGAATAACATTCTTGAAGAGGCATTTGAGATGAATTTAATTACCGATGCCATCATTCCCCAGTCATTGGCACAATCAAAACGATTTTGGGAGATTCGAGAGCATATCCCTCTCTCACAAGTAGAGGATGGGAAAAATATCAAGCATGATATCTCTCTCCCAATTTCAGAAATACCTAAATTTATTGAAGAGGCTAAGAAAATTATTCTTAAGCAGCTACCAAATGCTCGCATCATTGATTTTGGTCATTTAGGTGATGGCAACTTGCATTACAACGTTGCAGCGCCCAAGGGAGAAAACGTCGATGCGTTTATGAAAAACAAGATTGTTATAAATGAATTGATACATGATCTTGTAGATCATATGGGTGGCTCAATCTCTGCTGAGCATGGTATTGGTGCAAATAAGGCACATGAACTCATTAAATATAAAACGCCAACGGAGCTTAATTTAATGAAAAAGATCAAAGCAGGCTTAGATCCGCAAGGAATGTTTAACCCAAAAAAAATACTGCTATAGATAATTGAAGCATCATTTAAGAGTCATTCTCGCCAAAATTTAGCAAGCTCTGTTTGGTCTCTGGTGGCCCCAAGGGATTCAACCATGGTACTCAGAATTTCCAGAGCTTCGTGTAAAAGCGGATACTCAGATTGAGTCTGGATTGCAAGATCTGCGGCAATCTTTAAGTCTTTTTCTAGCAGGCCTATTGCCATCCCCGAATCATAACTTCCCGTTAAAATTTTTGGGATAACCTTTTTAACTATGGGATGATTCCTACCAGTGCAGGTCTCTATGAGTGATTTAGACATAACCTGCTCATCCATACCAAATGCCTTGCCAATACTAATGGCTTCAACTACATTCATCATTGCAGCTGCATTTATATAATTTGTTAAGGCCTTAAGGGCATGTCCAGAGCCAATCGGCCCGCAATGAGTCACTGATCTTCCAATGGCATTCAAAATTGGTCTGCACTTTTCTATGGTGCTCAGATCACCGCCCACTAAGAAATCTAAGCTAGCATCCCTGGCAAAGGCGACGCCCCCCATCACTGGCGCATCTATCATGGAAATACTCAACGGGACTAGTTCAGCATAGGTTAATTGGGTATGTTTTGGGTTTGATGTACTCATATCCAGCAAGATAGATCCTGGGCGAATAAAGGACTTTAGATGAGCATCACCAAATAAAATATCGCGCAATATCTCTCCACTTGGCAGCATAGCAATAATGAACATTGATGAAGAGGCCAATTTCTCCAGGCTACTCTCATGAATTGCGCCAGCACTTTTGGCTATTTCAATATTTTCAGGGGCGGCAATATCATAAACATGAACCTCAATATTAGCCCGCAATAAACTCATAGCCATGGGCAACCCCATCTTGCCTAGGCCAATAAATGCAACTGAAAGATTATTATTCATACTTTATGAGAAAAAATATAACGATTTAAATATTAAAAGATGGGTTTGATACTAAAAATGTTCGGCGAAAGAAATCGCTACGTCCATCAAGCTTTATTTAGTTCATTAGAATTGCCGCAATGTCAGGTGGCATATTTTTCCACGGGCATCAAGCTGCTCATAAAATGATTATAAAATTAATTAGCCTTGTTATGAATTCGAGATTGCTCTCGCTCTTTTTTACTCATTCCATCGATTCTGGCCTCTAAGTATGGTGTTGAGCATGCCATCGCATATCGAACAAAACTAGATTTGCTATCAAGCTTATAGGATTGGCCGCGTGGTATATGAATTACATCACCTGCTTTTACAGTTTTGCTCTTAGCGCCCACTTTGGCATTCATTACCCCAGAGATGACATAGATAAAAACTTCATGCTGAGATTTAATTGTGGGCTCTTGATAGTTTTTTGGCATATCAATTAAACCAAAACCCATCCTCTCACCTTCAACCCAATACACTCTTCGAGTGGAAAATTGTGGTGCATCAAGTGAATCAAGCATAGGGTAATAACTATTATGCAGCCCTTCAATAATAGCCTCAGATCTCCCTATGGCAGCATTACGCTTCCCACCTTTATTGATCAATGAATTAATTTCATCAACGGTGAAAGCTTTATCGGGCACAGCTTGATCTGCAGCCAATCCAACTACAGTCCAAGTCTTATCTTTGATATACAAATAAGAAAGATCACCACTTTCAGTGGCCTTCATCGAATGACGAGCGTATGCAGGGGCATGCACAAATGTACCAGGATTCACAACACGCCTATCTTTACCAACAATCGCATTAATCTGCCCGCTGGTAGGAAAGATGAGAAGTTCATTTGGATGGTAATGGGGCTCTGAGCCTGTTCCAGCCGCTTTATTGACTTGGCAGAAATAAATATACTCACCCTCAATGACAGGCCCACGTGCAGAAGATAGATCGGGAGTAAGTGCTTTACTTTGTAATTTTTCAAATCTATAAAAAGGCATATAAAGATTCCTCGTTCTATCGTTATAAAAAAACGGACGATAGCATTAATGGAGTTGTTGATGTAGCATGCAGTAAGTTAGAACACTTGTCCTTTTTGCATGTAAATGTACTATAACTGAAGCGAGGTGTGATGTGCCGATGAGAATAATATCTAAGGGTTATTACTTACTATTTTCCATACTACTTTTAGGAGTTATTCATGACTCCAGTGCACAAAATTATCCGAATAAGCCAATTCATTTAGTGGTTTCTTTTGCGCCTGGAGGAACTTCCGATTTAGTTGCTAGGGTATTGCAATTTAAATTAGGCGAAGCTCTAGGGCAACCGATCATCATTGAAAATAAGCCAGGGGCTTCCGGAAATATTGGCCTAGATTATGTTGCCAAAGCTGCGCCGGATGGTTATACGATCTATCTAGGGAATATCGGTGCATTAGCAATCAACCCGTCCCTTTTACCCAATCTCAAAATTAATACTTTACGAGATCTCACTCCCATTACCTTAGTAGCGGATTTGCCAGGAGTACTAGCAGTTCCTCAAGCATTACCGGTTAACAATATTGCCGAATTAACTACCCTACTAAAGGCGAACCCAGGAAAATTTAACTTTGCCTCACCTGGCTCGGGAAGCGTAAACCGTTTGCAAGCAGAGAGATATATCAGATCTATCAATGCATCATTAGTACATGTACCCTATAAAGGCGGTGCTGGACCTGCATCAATAGGTCTAGTGAGTGGTGAGACGGAAATGGCATTTTTAAATATTTCCTCTGCTCGAGTATTTCTCAATTCTGGAAAATTAAAAGGTCTTGCTATCACCACGACAAATCGTTTGCCTGAATTTCCAAACATACCCACAGTTGTTGAGGTTGGTTACCCTGAATTAGTTGGCGGATCTTGGACAATGTTGGCAGCCCCTGCCGGCACTCCAAAAGAGATCATCAATAAGATCTATAACGCTGCTATCAAAACTTTAAGCATGCCTGAGATTAAAGAGAGCTTTGATAAACAAGGCGCCATTGTGATAACGAGCAAATCACCGGAAGCTGCTAAAGAATTCTTAAGTAATGAAATTCAGAAGTGGAGCAAAGTTGTCAAGGAAGTGGGAGTAAGTCCTGATTAAGCCATCACCATCGATACGAACTATCTGATCCATTGATACGAACTCTTAATACTAAGTGTAAATCCGCATGACAAAGTATTTTTAAATCGCATAGTATCAATCGTCAAGTTTAATCTTTAAGAAATAACCATTTAAAAATTCTTAATTACTTTTTCTAAAAATATAAATAATCTAAAAGCGAATACAGATAATGCCAAAACAAAAAACTAAGACTGAAGGTGCAATTGCAGCAGGAGATGGCAAGTATGCCTTTAAGGTTGCAAAGTTAAAAAAAATAGCAGCTGGTACTGGTTATTCCACGGCACATGGCGGTGTTGTGGAGGGTGCTCGAATGCTAGTAGGTTATATACATAAGCCTCGTGGCACAGGATCACGTATGCATAGTCACAAAAATGAACAATTCAATTTTGTGATTGAAGGGACATTACGAGGCTGGGTTAATGGCAAGAAAGTAGTTGCGCCTGCAGGAACTCTAGTCTACATTCCGGCAAATGCACCTCATTGCCTCATCTCCGATCCTGATGAGGATGTCATTTTTCTTGCACTGAAAGATCTATCTCAAGGCATTATTGGAAAGGCCATCGACGGCAAAATGTCTGGCGCTCACTACGAACCTGGATTTGAGCCCAAGCCTCGTCGCGCAGCAAAGAAAGCGGTTAAATAATCAATATACTGATTTGCGACAATTCTCTTGAAAGTAAACTGATATGAAGAATTTTATTGTTGCCATGTTTTGCGTGCCATTACTTGCACTTAGTACTGCAGTTAATGCCCAGCAAAACTATCCTCAAAGGCCAATACGCTTAATCGTACCTTTTGCCCCAGGAGGTGCATCAGACTTTTCAGCTCGAATCATCAGCCAAGCACTTAGCGAGGAATTAAAACAGAGTGTTGTGATAGAAAATAAAGGTGGGGCTGCCGGTAACATCGGTATGGAGACCGCCGCAAGAGCAACGCCTGATGGCTACACGCTTTTTTTTGGGAATGTTGGGACTATATCAATCAATCCAAGTGTTTTTGGTTCTACTTTAAAGGTTAAGCCTGAGGAGGACTTTATTCCCGTATCCAAAGTGGTTGACGTCGCTTCCGTTCTAGTAATCAATTCCGACATTCCAAGCTCAACGGTAAAAGAATTTGTTAATTACGCCAAGGCACAGAAAAGGGATCTGAATTTTGGATCTTCAGGCAGTGGAAGTCTAAATAGTCTAGAGATGTTATCTTTAATGAAAGAGGTTAAGTTAAACATGACTCAAGTACCCTATAAGAGCGGCGCAGGTCAAGCTATAACAAATCTTATTGGCGGTCAAATAGACGTTATGTTTGTTACCTTGCCCTCTGCTATTGGACATATCAAATCCAATAAAATTAAAGCGCTGGCAGTGACATCCACCAATCGCCTTGAACAACTCCCATTGGTGCGCACTCTTGCTGAGCAAGGATATCCATCAAGAGTTAGCTCCTCATGGCAAGGTATTTTTGTGCCGCGCGATACCCCAACCGAAATAGTCAATACCTTGTTTAATGCTTTAACTAAGATTTTGGCTCAAAAATCTGTTCAGGAAAAACTAGCGGCAAGTGGCGCTATTGCCGCAGGAAGCCCTTCTCCTGAAGCGTTTGGGGCCTATGTTAAAGCTGAAACAAGCCGCTGGGGAAAAGCAGTTCGAGAGATTGATATCGAGCTGCCATAAGCTTTAATAAAATATTAGTTTAGTGGATCTTAGCTACGTCGGACACGCATCGTTTCAAACAAGCAAATTGCAGCAGCAGTAGAAACGTTTAAAGATTCTACGCGAGAATCAATCGGAATCGAAACGCCTTTTGCCTGAGCCATGAGGTCTTCAGAAACTCCTCGGCCTTCACTCCCCATTACCCAAGCTACCGGATGAATCAATTCTTTGTGCATACGAAAGAGTTCCAACTCACCATCAGCAGTAGCAGCTAATAAAGGTGCAGTTACCGCACTGAGGACTTGCTGAATCGACCAACCCTCATAGAGATCGAGCAAGCGATGTGCACCCATACCTGCGCGCATGACTTTGCTAGACCATAAGTGCGCGCAACCAGTTAGCGCAATCACTTGGGTAAAGCCAGCGGCTGCCGCAGTTCTGAGAATGGAACCGACATTACCGGCATCTTGTATGCAATCTAAAATAATCACATCGCCAGCAATCGTCGCAACTGATTTTTGAGGATTTAAAGTAGTTTTTGGTAGATCCAATAAGCCGGCAATCTGTGGTGCATTAACTAAATCAGACAGTAAATCCCATAGACCTTTATCCAGTTGATAAACGCGCGTCTCGGGACAAATTTCTACGTGGTCATACACAGCTTGCGCAATCTCGGGGTTTTGTAAACCCATCTCAGAAGTAATTAAAAACTTCAAAGCGGGATCACCCACCCAAGTTTGCACCAAATGAATCCCTTCAAGCAAAGCCTGGCCAGTAGTAAATCTTGCCTTTTGACCTTTAGGGCCGGTAGCCTGCAGTTGACGAATCTCTTTAAATAAGGAATTGTCTTTTGAGGTAATGAATTCAATTTTCATAGCTGGGATTATCGACTATGCAGAGCCAGCACATTACGAACTGGCGAGAAGCTACGGCGGTGTTGATCACATGCGCCGAATTCCTTCAATGCTGCGAAATGGGCTTGCGTTGGATAGCCCATATGCTGGGCAAAGCCATATTGCGGGTGAAGTTCATGCAAGGCCATCATTTGACGATCGCGTGTCACTTTGGCCAAAATAGATGCGGCAGATATTGCTGGCTCTTTGGTATCGCCCTTGACGATAGCCTCAGCTGATATTGGAAGCTCAGGGCAGCGATTACCATCAATCAAGGCCTTATCTGGCCAAGCACCCAAGCGCGTAGTCAGATCCTCGATTGCTCGGCGCATAGCTAACATGGTTGCCTGTAGGATGTTGATCTCATCAATCTCTGCTGGGCTAGCCTCTCCAATACCCCAGGCTTTCGCCTTAAGCTGAATTTCCCTAAACAAAAACTCTCGTCTAGCGGGAGATAATGTTTTAGAGTCTTTTAATCCTATGATAGGCTTGCGAGGATCAAGGACGACCGCGCCAGCAACAACTGCGCCAGCCAAAGGGCCACGCCCAGCCTCATCGACACCACACACCCAAATCACGCTCACGCACTAACCCGATTTTTACTAGCTGTAATGGTTTGTACCACGGCCTGCGCAACCAAGAGACCTGTTGGCCTGCGCAAGGTCTCATGCATTGCTGCAAAACGGGCTTTGAGTTGCTGTACTTTATTGGGGTTGTTTAACCATTCCAATAGTGCATCAGCTAACTTACTAGGCATAGCGTCGTCCTGCAGAAGTTCTGGGACAACAAACTCTCCGCATAAAATATTGGGGAGACCTACATAAGGAAGGTAGCCTTGCCGTTTCATGATTTGGGCAGTGAGCCAAGGCACCTTATATGAAATCACCATCGGCTTTTTCCAGAGTGCGGCTTGCAAAGTAGCGGTACCACTTGCAATCAACACTACATCAGCTGCTTCAAGAACAACATCTGCCTCGCCATCAATCAGATAAATATGTAGGTGTGGATTTTTATCGAGCGTATTTTTGAGTAAAGCTTCAAGTGGCTCACGCAATCGGGAGGTTGCTATTGGAATCACAAAGTGTAGTGACTGACCCTGCATACGGCTCGCAAGCGCTACCATCGTTTCAAAAAAGATCGGAGCAATCAGTTCGATCTCAGAACTACGACTGCCCGGCAATACCGAAACTACGACTCCACTTAGTGTGTCAGTAGGTAGGCATAAGATTTTTTCAATTCTGTGTTTAGCGGCAATGGAATTTGGCTCTAGAGGTATTTCACTGGCTAGTGGATGCCCGACATAGCTTGCACTAATACCAGCACGCTCATAAATTTCAGTTTCAAAGGGGAAGATGCAGAGCATGCGCTCTACCGCCTGCTTAATCTTGGTAATCCGCCCCGCTCTCCACGCCCAAATTGAAGGAGAAACAAAATGCAAAGTTGGAATTCCTGCTTTACGTAAAGCTAACTCCACTCCGAGATTGAAATCCGGTGCATCAATACCTAGATAGACATCAGGACGACCCTCACCCAGAAGATTCGCAATCAGCTCTTTACGAAGTTTCAAGATCGCAGGAAGTTGTTTGATTGCTTCAACATAGCCACGAACACTGAGCGTCTCCATTGGCCAATCTGAGCGCAGACCTTCTGCCTGCATACGTGGGCCTCCAATGCCATACACCTCGAGATTAGTGGTGTCCGGAATTTGCTTTAAGGCACTCAGTACTGGTGCAGCCAGTAAGTCACCTGAAGGTTCTCCAGCAACACAAGCAAGTTTAGACACTAGAGATTCTTTATCGAATAATGCCGCGCGTAGAGGCGGCAATAAAGTCATGGAACTCAGCTAGCTTTTCTGCAGTAGTAATATCGGATGCGCTAGCCAGCACCATCTTCTGAATCTCCACCTTAGCTTCCTCAAAACTGAGACCATCCTTATAGAGCACTTTATATGCCTGACGCAATGCAGAAATTGTCTCACTTGAGAAACCCCTACGCTTAAGACCCTCCACATTAATCCCATGTGGTGAAGCCTTATCTCCTGCAGCAATCACAAACGGCGGAATATCTTGCACTAAAGCAGAGGCTCCGCCCAGCATGGCATGCTGGCCAATACGGACAAATTGATGAACGCCTGACATCCCACCCATAATGGCCCAGTCGCTGACCTTAACGTGTCCAGCGATTTGTGCATTACTTGAAAATATGGTGTGATTACCAATTTGACAATCATGTGCAATGTGCACATAAGCCATGATCCAGTTGTCATTACCAATGCGGGTGATGCCCTCATCCTGAGATGTTCCAGTATGAATAGTAGTGAACTCACGAATCGTATTGCGATCACCAATCATCAATTGGGTAGGTTCGCCACGGTATTTCATATCCTGTGGAGCGCCACCAATAGCAGCAAAGTGGGCAAAGGTATTATCCATACCAATTGTGGTGTAACCCTCAATGACAGTATGAGAACCGATCTTGCTACCAGCGCCAATTTTGACTTGAGGCCCAATGACAGAATACGGCCCAATCTCAACATCGCTAGCAATTTCAGCTTTGCTATCAACTATTGCGGAAGCATGAATCCGAGTCATTACACACCTTTCGTACGAACTGCACAAGTAATATTAGCTTCAGCAGCAAGCTCCCCATCAACCGTAGCTTGCACTTGAAATTTATAGATACCAGCACGTTCGCGCTCTAACTTAGCCGTCATAATCAGCTGGTCACCTGGCAATACAGGCCTCTTAAAACGCGCGCCATCAATACCAGCGAAGTAATAAATAGCATTCTCTTCACGTACCTCAGAAAAAGTGAGGAGCGCTGCAGTTTGAGCTAGGGCCTCAATAATCAAGACGCCAGGCATTACTGGAAAATCAGGGAAATGCCCCTGAAAGAAGGGCTCATTCATCGTGACATTTTTGAGCGCAGTAATACTTTTACGAGGCTCAATCTCTAATACCCGATCAACCAATAAAAAAGGGTAGCGGTGTGGTAACAACTTCAAAATTTGATTGATATCGATAGCGATGGGTTTGCTCATGTATTTACCTACTTAATAAAGTTTCTTGATTTTCTAATGTAATGACGAAGTTATTTAGACTGATCTAACAATCGTAAACGCTGACGTATTTTATCGAGACCCCTCAGAATCGCTGCATTTTTCTCCCAAGCGCTATGCAGCATTGAGGGATAAACACCCGTGAAATGCTGTCCCGGCTCAGTAATGGAACGAATAATCGATGTATTACCAGAAACAGTTGTTCTATCTGCAATCGTCAGATGGCCAGCAAAATTAGATGCCCCACCAATAATGCAGAAGTTACCAATTTTAGTACTTCCTGAAATTGCTGCACAACCAGCAATGACGCAGCAATCGCCAACCACTACGTTATGAGCAATCTGTACTTGATTATCAATCTTAGTTCCACTACCAATGATGGTGTTACTCATAGCGCCACGATCAATCGTAGTTGACGCCCCAATTTCCACATCATTACCAATCAATACCGCACCGGTTTGTGGGATCTTCACCCACTCTCCACCAGTAGCAGAAAAGTCAGGGGCAAAGCCAAAACCATCGGCACCAATGACTGCGCCACTATGAATAATGCAACGCTCGCCAATCGTCGTCTCGGAATAAATAGAAACGTGAGGATAAATCAGAGTATCACTATCAATACTAGAATTTCTTGCGATAGAAATATTGCCCAATAACACAACACGCTCGCCCAATTTCACGCCAGAGCCGATGTGTACAAATGGTCCGATGTGACATGAGATAGGAATACTGACGGAGGGATCAATGACGGCGCTAGGATGAACACCAGGAGCATAAACAGGCTCAGATACCTTTGCAAAATATTGCGCCATTCTGGCAAAACTTGCATAAGGATTTTTGGAGACAAAATAGACGCGCTGTGCAGAGTGAGCACTCGGATTTGCTTGAAGAAAATCGAGGTCTGCTTGGCTAACAATTAATCCACCAGCAGCACTATCGCTAGCCTGTTGGCGATAAAGCGGATTAGAAAGAAAAGAGACTTGGCTAGCTAGCGCTCGCTCAAGAGGAGCAAGACCCTGAAGTGCAATGGAGCCCTCCCCAACCAAGCTTACTTGAAACTGTTCGGCCAGCTCGATGGCGGTGGGCATAGAATTTACTTAAAACTATTCAAGGCCTTGATGACATCATCAGTAACATCAATCCTTGGATTGGCATAGGCTGGGTCCTGAATAATGACATCAATTTTTCTTTGCTCAGCGATTTGCTTGAGAGCTTGATTTGCCTTTTCAGCAATCTTGGCACGCTCTTCAAAGTTACGCTGATTGAGATCTTCTGTGTATTCACGTTGCTTACGTTGCAATTCACGATCTTGATCAGATAATTCGCGTTGACGACGCACACGCTCAGCTTCAGACATTACTGCGGAGTCTCTATCCAATTTCTCGGCTGCAGACTTAATTTTTTGAGCGCTGTCACGAATTTCGTTTTGACGTTTCACGAACTCATTCTGTAATTTAGCTTGACTAGCCTTGGCCATATTCGATTCGTTGAATACCTTTTCAACGTTTACAGCTGCAACACGCGATCCGGCATCCTGAGCAAATGCCTGCGGCAAAGAAATGATTGATGAGATAGCAATTAAGCCGTATTGAATCCATTTAGAAGATTTATGAAACTTCATAACACTTTCCTTAAACAATTAAAACGCTGTGCCTACCTGGAACTGCAAACGCTGGATATTATCCGTTGGTAGCGATTTGATCGGAATACCATAACTGAATTTGAGTGGTCCCAATGGTGATATCCATGATAAACCCAAGCCATAAGAATATCGCAAGACCAGGTTGATATTTTCGTTATAAACATTACCGCCGTCCACGAAACCAAATACGCGCAGGGTCTTATCCACCCCAGATCCAGGGACTGGAACCGTATATTCCACATTATTTACGATTTTTGACTGGCCCCCTGTAGGCTGGTTCAGGCCGGTGTAGGTATTGACGTAAGTGGGTCCCAGTGATCCTGGGGCGTAACCTCGAACCGATCCGATACCACCAACATAGTAGTTTTTAGTAATCGGGAATGGGTACTTGCCATACGCCTCACCGTAACCCACCTCACCGTTGTAGGACAAAATATTGCCCTTTGAGAAGGAGTGATACTTCTGATACTGGCCAAAGACACGGTAGAACATCATGTTCCCTAAAGGCGTTCCCACTTCAGCATTGAGCTGCTGCAAAGATCCACTCGATGGAATCAACGCACTATCTCGACCATCACGTGACCAGCCCACCGTGATTGGAACATTGTAAGTATTTAGTGTCGCAGGGTAGCCAGGCGCAGGGATACCGTAGTCCTGCATGTAAGTTAAAAACGGTGCTGGCGCATTTATACTCGACTTAATCTGGAATACCTCAAATCCAGTACCAAAGAAAACCCGATCCACTTCAGTATAGGGAACACCAAACTTGACATTAGAACCGACCGACTTAATTTGGTAATCAGGGTCGCCTGTGTAGTACAGCGGCTTAGATGAGCGATAGTACAAATCGGTATAACGACTAATGCCCTCTTCGGTAAAGTAAGGATCATAATTTGACAAAGCCAAACTTTGATTAATTTTACCGAGAGCAAAATTTAGACCTATAGATGTGCCCGTACCAAAGGCATTTTCTTGGTTGATACCTGCAGAGAGGATTAATTTTTCTGTTGAGGAGAAACCAGCGCCAATAGTGATCGCACCAGTTGGCTTCTCAGTCACCTTCACATTCACATCAACCTGATCTGGGGACCCAGGAACATCTTGAGTGGATATATTGGTCTCAGTGAAGTAGCCCATGCGGCCCAAACGTTTTTTTGATAAATCGATTTTTTCACTATCGA
>JBIISV010000076.1:0-8784 GCA_044340835.1 Polynucleobacter sp. | reverse complement strand
CAAAACGCATGCCTTTTTTAATGAGGCTTGCACTCGGATCAATTCGGTTCGCTCTTTCGGGTCCTAAGAGGTGATTGTGAAACGCCTCACCCCAATAGTCTGTATGCCCAATCGTAAACCCAGGCACAACACCCAGTTTTGCAGCCTTGCTAATTTGGGCTTCAGTTGGCACTGTAAAGTGCTCGATCCTCAATCGTGTTTTAGTATCGGCTGGTTTGGCTACTAACTTTTCAAAAACCTTCAGAGTCTGCTCAATCGACTTATCACCGTTAGAGTGAACGGAGATTTGCCAACCCTCATCAAATCTTGGTTTGGCGATGTTATAGAGCTCTTGCTCACTAAAATTGAGAGTGCCAGTGTTCTTTGTTCCAGCCGGATATTGATATGGCTGAGTCATAGCACCAGTTAAACCTTGGTTCGAGCCATCCGCTACGATTTTGACGCCAATCAGTTTGAAGATGTCATCGCCTTGACCAGGCTTATAAGTATTGTTGCCCAGTGGGTATGCATTTGAATACATATAACCCCTCACCCTCACTGGCAGCTTGCCATTACTGGTCATTTCTTTAAACAGGGCATATTCTTTATCAACGCCAAGATATCCGCCTACGGTAATTTCTGCTGAGGTAGTGACCCCTTTGCTGACGAGTCTCTGACCAACCTTGACAATAGCTTGTTCAATCACTGCTTGAGTGGGTTGAGGCATCTTTTTAAGGAATAGATAAAAAGCAGGTGATTCATAAACTACGCCTGTTAAACGCCCCTTACTATCTTTCAACAATTTACCGCCCTTGGGGTCTGGACTAGAGTCAGTCAACCCTGCCATTTCTAAAGCCTTGCGATTCACATAAGCGATATGCATGCTTTGATTCATCACGAAAATTGGCTTAGTTGTAGATACTTTATCTAATATGTCCGCAGTTAATTCAGACATAAAGGGCTCTGTTCTAGATGGATCAACGCCAAAGGCATTAATCCATTCACCATCCTTAAAGTTTTTACTATAGGCAGTTAGCTTCTGCACCAAACTATCCAAGGTGTCATGAGGCATCGAGAAATTAGAAAGATTCAGAAAGATCTCTTCTGAAAATGCCGTTCCAATGATGTGTACATGGGGCTCGACTAAGCCAGGCATTAAAGTTTGACCATTCAAGTTGATGAGCTTGGTATCTGCCCCTTGTAAGGATTTCAGGCTGGCTAGGGATCCCACCTTCGTGATTTTTCCACCTTGAATGGCTACCGCTTCCGCAGAAGCTTGTGCCGGATTCATGGTGACAATATCGCCACCATAAAAGATGGTATCGGCACTCCCGCCCCCACTCGCAATGGCTGACTGGCCAAGAGAAATGAAACAAATTACAGCTAAGGTCATTCGGCTGAAGAGGCGCATGGTCAAACCTTCGTATTTAAATGGGTAGTAAATTCAGTGTACAAGTATTAGCCCTAGTAAATACGGCTTTTTTGAACAATCAATTTGCGGATTGGCGCTCAAGCGTAATGAAGTTGAAAGTGATAGCTCCCTCAGAGGCTGGGGTGCGCTCAACCTCTTTCCATTCGGATGGATTGGGTACGGCAAAGAAGGTATCGCCACCTTCTACATCCATATCGATTTCGGTAATGTAAAGACGATCTGCCTTTGGAAAGGCCTGAGTGAAGAGTTGCTCGCCGCCAATCACAAATACGCGGGGGAATTCATTTAGAGTAGCGAGTGCCGCCTCAAGCGAGTTCACCACTTCTGCCCCAGTTAACTGGAGTTCTGTATTGCGACTCACCACGATATTGCGTCGGCCTGGCAGTGGTCGACCGATCGATTCCCACGTTTTGCGCCCCATGATCACTGGGTGCCCCATCGTCACTTTTTTAAAGAACTGCAAGTCCGCTGAAATCTTCCAGGGCATTTGATTATCTCGACCAATCACGTGATTGCGCGAGCGGGCAACAATCATAGAGATGGCGGGGTGGGTGACTACGGTCATAGTGAGCTGATTTCTTAAATGGCTACAGGCGCTTTAATAGCTGGATGGGATTCATAGCCAGCGATTTCAAAATCTTCAAACTCATAATCAAAGATCGAGTTGGGCTTGCGTAAAATATTGAGTTTAGGTAGCGAGAAGAATTCTCTTGATAGTTGAAGATCGACTTGCTCTAAATGATTGCTATAGAGATGGCAATCGCCGCCAGTCCATACAAAGTCGCCCACCTCCAGATTGCACTGCTGCGCCATCATGTGCGTCAGCAGAGCATAGCTAGCGATATTAAAAGGTACGCCCAAGAAGATATCTGCGCTCCGCTGATAAAGTTGACAAGACAATTTGCCGTTTGCTACGTAGAACTGAAAGAAGGCATGGCAGGGTGCTAATGCCATGCGGGGAATATCAGCTACATTCCATGCGGAAACAATGATGCGGCGGGAGTCTGGATTCTTTTTCAGGGTCTCTACGACCTCAGCGATCTGGTCAATATGCTCACCATTCGGGGCGGGCCAAGAGCGCCACTGATAGCCATAAATCGGGCCTAAATCACCATCTGGTCCAGCCCATTCATTCCAAATCGAAACACCGCGCTCTTTGAGCCAGTTGTTGTCAGTGCTCCCTTTGAGAAACCAGAGCAGTTCCTGAATGATGGATTTGAGATGCAGCTTCTTGGTGGTCACCATCGGAAAGCCTTCAGCCAGATTAAAGCGCATCTGATGCCCAAAGATGGAGATCGTTCCGGTCCCAGTTCGATCAGATTTTTGGACGCCCTTTTCGAGCACTTCCTTCATGAGATTGTGATATTGGCGCATCGGTTTATTCAGTCAAATAATTCAGGGATATGAAGAGCTTACTCGAATGTTGGCGGACTCACACCAAGCGCTTTATGAAGCTTGGGGGAGGTAGTCGTGTATTGGAGTTGAATCTGCTTTTCTGGGGCTAAATAGGCAGCCGCTGCAAATGCTGCTAGAGCCGCCTCATGAAAGCCTGACAAAATGAGCTTTTTCTTACCGGGATAGATATTAATGTCGCCAACAGCGTATATACCCTGAGTATTAGTCTGAAAGCAGGCGGTATCTACAGCAATTTGTTTGCGATCAATCTCTAGGCCCCAGTCAGCAATGGGGCCTAATTTAGGCGAAAGACCGTAAAAGAGTAAAAGTGAATCTAAGGGAAGTATCTGAACTTCGCCGTCAATATTGGTGACAGCAATTTCAGTAAGTCGATTATTGGAAGACTCAAGGCCAGTAATTTGGCCAATCAATAATGTGATTTTACCGGCGGCACAAAGGGCGCGCATCTTCGTAACGGACTGAGGCGCAGCCTTAAATTCATCTCTGCGATGAATGAGGGTGACGCTTGCGGCTTTACCAACAAAGTGCAGCGCCCAGTCCAAAGCAGAATCTCCGCCGCCGCAAATGATGATGCGCTGGCCAGTCAATTGCTCTGGATTTTTAACTCGGTAGAAAACCTGTTTACCTACAAAAGCCTCAAGGCCATCTAGATTGAGTATGCGCGGTTGAAAAGCACCCACACCAGCAGCAATGAAGACTACTTTACTCAGAAAGTGTTGATCTCGGGACGTACTGATCAGAAAGCGCCCATCGGCTTGCTTTTCAAGGGTGGAGACCTCTTGGTTTAAATGAAACTGAGGTGTAAACGGCTTAATTTGCTTTAAAAGATTAGCCACCAATTCTCGACCAGAACAAACTGGTATCGCTGGAATATCGTAAATCGGTTTATCTGGATAGAGCTCGATGCATTGACCGCCTATCTCAGGCAGGGAATCAATGACGTGCGCTTTAATTTCTAGGAGTCCAAGCTCGAAGACTTGAAAGAGCCCCACTGGACCGGCGCCAATAATGACTGCATCGGTTTCAATGGGGGGGTGCAATTTACTTTACCAGTTGCTCAAGTTTATCTTTAACGTCTTTCCATTCGTCTGCATCTGGTAAGGCGGACTTGGATTTAGTAATAGATGTCCATGAACGCGATAAATCCGCATTCATTTTGATGAAGGCCTGTTGATCACCTGGCACATCATCTTCTGCATAAATCGCATTGACTGGGCATTCGGGGACACAGACTGCGCAATCGATACATTCATTAGGATCGATCACTAAAAAGTTAGGGCCTTCGCGAAAACAGTCGACTGGGCAGACATCAACGCAATCTGTGTATTTGCAACGGATACAGGCTTCGGTAACGACGTAAGTCATGATGGTTTACTGTTGGGGCACACCGATTCATTGGCTGCCAGGTTATAAAGATTTGATTTTAGCCGAATCAGCCTTTTTTTCAGGCAAAAGGGCTAATTTAGTTGAGGTAAAGTCTCGCTATGACTATTCAAGCCCATCACACTACCCCCTCAGCCCATAAGCCTAAAATTCTGGTGGCAAGAGCCATATTTCCCGAGGCGCTAGCCAAATTAGAGGAATTTTTTGAGGTGCGATCTAACCAGGCAGACAGAATTTTGACGCCGAAAGAGCTGCAAAATGCACTTTCAGAGGTGGAGGGGGCTCTCGTTGCCGGTAGCGAACAAATTGATGCTGCCGCTCTTTCCGACGCTAAAAATTTAAAGGTGGTGGCTAATATCTCGGTTGGATACAACAACTTTGATGTACCGGCCATTACTGCTGCAGGGATCATGGCAACCAATACTCCCGATGTTCTAACGGATACCACTGCTGATTTTGGTTTTGCTTTGTTAATGGCAACCGCAAGACGTATTACTGAATCTGAACATTGGATTAGGGCTGGCAAATGGGATCAGTGGTCGATTGTCAATAATCCTCTGGGGATGGATTTGCATCACAGCACTGTGGGCATTATTGGTATGGGTCGAATTGGACAAGGTATTGCCAAGCGTGCACTCGGTTTTGGTATGAAAGTGATTTATCACAACCGTAGCCCTCTTTCTGATACAGATGAAAAAGCCTGTGGCGCCACCTATGTTTCTAAGGAAGAATTACTCCGTAGCGCTGATCATGTCGTCTTAGTGCTACCTTATACCGCGCAAAATCATCATACGATTGGTGCCGCAGAAATTGCGCTGATGAAACCGACTGCAACCTTGGTCAATATTGCTCGTGGCGGTATTGTGGATGATGGTGCATTAGCATTGGCGTTGCAGAGCGGTAAGATATTTGCAGCGGGCTTAGATGTGTTTGAGGGTGAACCCCAAGTGCACCCGGAGTTACTGAAGTGTAAAAATATCGTGTTGGCTCCGCACATTGCGAGCGCTACTGAAAAAACACGAAGAGCAATGGTGGATCTAGCAATTCAAAATTTACGAGTTGCATTGGATGGCAAGAGGCCACCAAGTCTAATCAACGCTGAAGTATTGAAAGATCAATGAGCTTAAAAAAGTAAAGCAAAGTCGGCACCAGTTTAGTCGGCTTCGATTTCTTCTGGGAGCTCTCTCAGGGCAAGTTCAATCCCACCAAATTTACCCGCCACCCAGTTATAAACCTTGCAGGCAATCCACAGCAAAGCAAAACCAAGCAAAGCATTCAGAATCAGCGCAGATAGAACGGTAAAGCCAGGGATTGCGCCGTCGCGAATGAAGGCTACAAACAAGGCTAACAATACGATCGGAACTGAGAAGCAGAGATAAACTAAAACCAAGGTTTTAGCGGTATGCATTGGATCTACGAAGACAATTTCTTTTTTGGTGAGTTTCATGAGGTGCAATCTTAAAGCAGTCCGTCGAAAAGCGCTACATCTACCCAATCACCAGCGGCCACATTGCCTTGGTCATGGGGCAGTATGACAAAGCAATTTGCCTCACTCATTGATCGTAAGATTCCAGCACCTTGGCTGCCAGTGAGTTTGACTGTAGGCTTTCCATCAGCGCCACGCCCGATGATGGCGCGCTGAAACTCTGTCCGACCAGGCTTTTTCCGAATCGCTTCCTCTGCAATGGCCTGGGTCATCGGCGATTCCGTGAGACTGGCACCATTGAGTTGCAATAAAGCTGAGCGTACAAATTGGTAGAAAGTCACCATCACTGCTACCGGGTTGCCGGGCAAGCCAAAGAAGAGGGTTCTGCGGCTAGATCCTCCAACTGGCTTCAGCATTCCAAAGGCCATCGGGCGCCCTGGACGCATAGCGATTTTCCAAAAACCGACATCACCCAGCTCTTGCATGATTTGCTTGGTGAAATCAGCCTCGCCAACAGAGACTCCGCCTGAGGAGATTAGGACATCTGCTTTAGAGGCGGCTTCTATAAATGCCTCTTTGAGAGAGGCAGGATCATCGCGTACGATGCCGCAATCAATGATGTCTAAATTGAGGCGATTTAGTAAACCGGTAAGGCTATAGCGATTACTGTCATAGATACTGCCAGCATCTAAAGGCTTGCCAAGCGGTCGTAATTCATCCCCAGAAGAGAGAATGGCAACCTTGAGTTTGCGATGTACTTTAAGACTGGCAATACCAAGAGAGGCGGCGAGCCCGAGATCGGAGGGGCGAAGTAAACGGCCTGCTGCAATAGCAGCCTTACCGCTTTGTAAGTCTTCGCCATGCAAGCGACGGTTTTCTCCTCGCTTCACTTGGTTTTGTTTGAAGCTCACTAATGAAGCATCTATAGATTCTGTCAATTCTTGTGGGATGACGGTGTCACAGCCATCTGGCATGAGGGCGCCGGTCATAATCTTAAGGCACTCGCCAGAATGAATCTTGCTCATGTAAGGCTTACCGGCGTAGGCAGTGCCTACTACTTTGAGTGTCACAAGCTTGTCACTGTTACCTAGACAATCCCCCTGAAAGGCAAAGCCATCCATGGCGGAGTTATCGGCCGCAGGGACATCGATGGGCGAGAGGAGATCCTCAGCCAGAATACGGTTGATGGCTTGATCCAAGGTGGCGGACTCAATATCGCTCGCATGATTGAGTTTGCGAGACTCTTGAAGTAATTCATTCACGAGATCCGAGATGGCCTTACGAGCCTCATCAACATGTAGCGAAGCGCTTAAGAGAATAGGGCTATTAGGGGAACGAGGATTTAAGTCTGTCATTGAGATGCCTTCTCTAAAGCAGCCAGCTCTTCAGGAGTATTCACATTAGCAAATGCTTGAGCGCTGTCAAATACCACAGTGCCAGAACGCAAGTCCTTAAACCAGCGATCAATTTTCAAATCCCCTTTGCTTAAAAAGGCATCTAAAGAAGCTTGTAGAGTAGTTTTCATTAAGCAAAAAACAGGTTGCGCCCAAATCTTCTCATTTGCTTCTTTCGTTGATGCATAAACCAACTCTAGATTTTTTTCCTCAAGTTCATTCGCCATCTTTTCGGCAAGATCTGTTGGAAATAGAGGGGAGTCGCAAGGCGATGTCAGTAAGTAAGGCGTTTTGCAATGCTTGAGCCCCACTGAAAAACCGGCCAAAGGACCAGAGAAGTCAGGTGTTTCATCTGGCAATACTGGGTAGCCGTAATGTGAGTACTTCGTGATACTACGATTGGCATTAATCAGAATGGTGCTCACTTGAGGTTTGAGGCGATCAATCGCCGACTCGATGAGTGGCTTGCCATGAAAGAGAATGAAGCCTTTATCGATGCCGCCCATTCTTTGGGCGCGGCCGCCTGCCAAGATCAGTCCAGTAATTTGATTTGCAGTAATCATTAGCCGCCGATGTAAGACATTTCTACTTTTCGGATCCCCTTGGGGTCGATCGTATGAGATCCCCGAATTTCTGAATAGTGGTCATCGCGACCTGACCAGGTACTCATGATGGCATTGGCAATTTCGAAATCGTTTTTATCTGAACGTAGGAGTGTTTTGAAATCGAAACCTGCATTTGCAAATAAGCAAAGATACATCTGTCCATCAGTGGAAATTCGAGCACGCGTACATTCATGACAGAAGGTTTGGGTTACGCTAGAAATAAAACCAATTTCACCAGAGCCGTCAACATAGCGCCAGCGTTGAGCAACTTCGCCAGAATAGTTGGCCTCCATAGGCTCGATTGGAAAGGCCTCATTAATTCTGGAGGCTACTTCTTTTGAAGGAAGTACTTGTGACATATCCCAGCCATTGGAGCTGCCGACATCCATGAACTCAATAAAGCGGAGCGTGATACCACTACCTTTAAAGTACTTGGCCATTGCAATGATCTCTTGATCATTTGTTCCCTTCTTTACGACCATATTGACTTTGAGATTTTCAAAGCCTGCTTCCTGGGCTGCGGCGATACCATCGAGCACATCTGCTACCGGAAAGTCGACATCATTCATTTTTTTGAAGACCTCATCATTGAGGCCATCGAGACTAATGGTGAGGCGCTGCAATCCAGCCGTCTTTAATGCAAATGCCTTCTTGCGCAAAATACTGCCGTTAGTTGTGAGCGTTAAGTCGAGTGCTTCACCTTCTGGAGATCTAATTTTGGCAAGCATCTCGATCAGTACTTCAAGATTTTTTCTGAGTAAAGGTTCGCCACCGGTCAAGCGGATTTTTTCTACACCGAGGCTTGCAAATATCGTCGTTAAGCGAGTGATCTCTTCAAAGCTGAGCAATTCATTTTGAGAGAGATAGGGGTAGTCCTTATCGAAGATTTCCTTAGGCATGCAGTAGGTGCAGCGGAAATTACATCGATCGGTTACGGAGATTCGTAAATCGCGCAGAGGGCGTCCCCTGCTATCTTTAGTAGAAGTATTAGTAGCAATCAGCTGTCCTGGTATGGACGGCGTAAGACCCTTACCTTCATCTAGACGTATAGGGATTACTTTTTCAACCATGACTCATTATGGCTATGAAACGGTATTTCTGCCAAACTGCCAAATATCCTTTTGGGATAAATAGCAGTCTGGAGAAATC
>JBIISV010000075.1:0-8829 GCA_044340835.1 Polynucleobacter sp. | reverse complement strand
AAAAAACAGGGGAGAAAAGGACTTTTTTACAAATTTTGGACTCTAAAAGATTTAGTAAAGCCGTATATCTAGTATGCAACTAGACTTATTTTTCTACCTATAGTGTTAGAGGGCCTTTTGTAACTTTGCTGGATTTACTAAAATTTAGAGTCGTATGAATTCATTCATCTCCCTACCAAAGCCTTCAGAAAGTCAGGTAAATGCTAGCTGTAGAGCTAACTTTTCAATCGAAATTGAGCTGATGCAACTACCCGTGACTCATTACACTTCTAGGAGATGAAATGGATCAGCAAACTCCTCCTTGTAACAGTGCTTTGGGCACCACTCAGCGCCCTCGCCCTATTTGATCAATGCAAGAATCTATTTCCAGCACAGCGGGTTCCCAGCACACCTCAAGTTGGGCGTGATCTTTGCTTTAGTGATTTTGCGATTTACTACTCACCCATAGATAAAAAACCAATCTATACAGTAGAGAAATTAAACGGGGAGCAGTTCAAAGCACCCCATCCTCGTCGTACCAATCAGTTTTATGAAGAGGCTAGGCTAGCCATGCATGAGCGCTCCCTACTAGCAGACTACCGAGGGAGCGGTTATGACCGTGGTCATAACGTCCCCGCCGGGGATATGACTAGTGAGCAAGGCATGGCGCAGTCCTTCTCCTTGGCTAACATCATGCCGCAAGCTAGGCAGAATAATCAGGGCATATGGGCCAAAAGGGTTGAAGAGCCCACCAGGATGTACATTAAACGTGCCCAGGGGGATATTTTTGTCTTTACTGGATCAACCGGCCAGGCTGGCAGTATCGGCAAAAGTAAGGTCACCATTCCAAGCCATTTATATAAGCTGATCTTTGACCCCACCAAAAAGACAGCTTGGGCCTACTGGGTTGAAAATACCGATGAGGCCCAAATGAGCGCGCCCATCTCTTATGCAGAGCTAGTTCAGAAAACAGGCATCGACTTTCATCTACCAGTAGACGCCATTGATAACAAGGGCAGCAAGCAGTCTGAAAAATCGATGGGAGACCAGAATCCTTTAGTAGGTGGGTGGTACCCCATCTTTTTTGACCAATATTCGCCAGAGAAGGTGTCGGGGATCATTTCTAATATCAAGGCCGGCAGAATTTTCAGTGTGCAAATTCAATATGACCAAAATCGAGAGTTAGCCCAAAGACTGGCACAAGAGATTGAAGCGCAAAGCTTCATCAAAGTTACCCTGTCGCATAGCAGCCCTCCAGACTCTTCAATAGTGAGCTATGAACGCAATCGCGTCACCGCAATAGTGCACTCAAAATAAGTCTGCTACTCACGCTTGCGAGCAGTCATTCCATGGGCCCGTTGAATGGGCGCCAATAATCCTCGTAAACCGTTGTGATCTAGGGTGTGCATTAATTCCAGTAACTGACCAAGCTCGCCCTTAGGGAAACCTTCGCGAGCAAACCACGCCAAATAATTTCCAGGCAAATCAGCTAGCGCTCGGCCAGCATACTTACCAAACGGCATCTTCATTAAGACGAGCTTCTCTAAGACTTCTGAATCCATAGTCCTTGATCTTACAAGCTATGCGAGCACCACTAGCAAATCTCAACAACACCCTAAAAGGGGTCTTATTCTCAATTGAGAATTATTCTCATTTACTGTATATTGAGAATCATTCTTATTAACATTTACTAACTAGACCATATCAATATGAAAATGACCATCAAACGAATAGCCCTATTTGCCATCTTCCTTGCCACTGCATTCCACTTCTCATTTGCCAATGCAGGTGAAGGTACTTTTGGCTGGATTTATAGCCTTGATCTTCAACCAAAAGGAAAGCTTGAGTTTGAGCAGCGCTTACAGCTCAATCAACAGCAAGCCGCTGGAAATTACGATGCCTGGACTGCTAGAACAGAGCTTGAGTATGGTCTTACCAATAATTTACAAATAGCTGGCTATATCAACTCCTATTACACCAATGCAAATCAGAATTACACCAATGCCGAGGCTTGTGGAGATAGTCCAAGCTGTACCGGTGGTTATGGTGTGCCATCCAGTCATGATCCTGCTAATGCTTATAGAAAAAGTGGGATTGAAGGAGGATCACTAGAGGCAATTTACCGCATCACCAACCCAGTGACCTCTCCAGTTGGTATAGGTCTCTATTTTGAGCCTAGCTGGGGAAGAAATAAGGATGAACTTACAGCACGCTTACTATTGCAGTCCAACTTTATTGACGACAAGTTCATCGTAGCTGGTAACGTAGTCGTTGCAAATGAGCGATTGAAATTCATTGAGAATGGTAATGTCCCTGAATCCATGCTCGATTTCCTCGTTGGAGCCAGCTACCGATTTGCACCCAAATGGTCAGCCGGTGTAGAAGCACGCTTCCATAATGACTACTCAGAATTGAATTTACGCAATCAAGTGCAACGCGCAACTTTTGTAGGACCCAATATGCACTATGCCGCTAAAGACTGGTGGATCACTGGTGCATGGCGCTATCAATTAAAGGGAGGGAACTGCATGGGTGGTGGCGAAGCAGAGTGCTCCAATGCCCGAGTTTGGGATAGCCACTCTGTGAATGAATTCATTGTCAAAGTTGGATTTCCGTTGAATTAAAGCAAAGCAGATGAACTGGAAACCAAACCCCTTATTAGCCCTTAGCATCACTATAGCAACTGTACCGATGGTTGCACATGCCAAGATTTATGTATCCATTGAACAAGCTCAAAAATTACTCATACCTAATAAATCACTGACTAAAAATCCCATCATCATTACCGATGACCTACAAGAAAAGATGCGCGTCGCTTCAAGCATTCGACATCCTTTTCAAGGTAATCGTATTTGGAGATCTATCGATGGCGGCTGGTTCATTGTGGATGAGGTGGTAGGTAAGCATGAAATGATTACTTATGCAGTCGCACTAAGCCCATTAGGCGCAGTGACTGGAATAGAGGTATTGGATTATGTTGAGTCCTATGGCTACGAGGTAGCCGACGTTCAGTGGCGTAATCAGTTCATTGGAAAAACGGCATCCGATCCAATTAAGCTCAACAAAGATATTCAGAATATCGGTGGTGCGACTCTCTCTTGCAAACACCTCACAGATGGAGTGAAACGGGTTGCGGTCTTATATGAACTCACACTCAAAAATCATACTCCGGCATCTAAAGCAAAATGATTCGCTGCAAGGCACTGCTAGGGACTTTTGTTGAAGTATCAACCCCAGACAGAGCCCAGTCTTTAAATGCTATTGAGAATGCATTTCTAGCTATTACAGAAATACAGGATTTAATGGGGTTTCATCAACCCAATAGTGAGTTATCCAAAATCAATTCACGCTGCCATCTTGAGCCCATTCAAATTCATCCCTGGACAGCAAAGGTTCTAACAATCGCCCAAGAGATCCACCTGCATTCTGATGGGCTCTTTAATTGTGGCATTGGGTATCATTTAGTAGCTTGTGGTCTTTTGCCAAAACATGTTCAGTTCCAATCTCCTCGTGAATTAGGCCAATTTGGCGGTATTGAGCATCTCCAATTTCTGAATCCAACTTTGGTGCGATCCGATCGACCGCTCTGCCTGGATCTTGGCGGGGTTGCTAAGGGATTTGCCGTAGATCTTGCGATCAACATCCTTCAATCTGCCGGAGCCCAATCCGGGTTAGTGAATGCCGGCGGAGATCTCAGAGTATTTGGAAGTGAGGCGCACATGATCCACATTAGAAATCCCGCTAATCCTTACGAGTTAATTCATCTGGGCAATATAAATGAGGCTGCCATTGCTACTAGCGGCCTCTATTTCTCTAAACGAAATAACAATTCAAGCAGTGCCATAGTCAATCCCCTCAATCTGGAACATATTGAATTTTTAGAATCGTACTCAGTAATAGCAGATCAATGCGTATATGCCGATGCACTCACAAAAGTGGTGAGTATTTCAGGTAATACCAATCATCCCTGCTTAAGACACTTTTCTGCTCAAGCAATCAAAATCCCAAACTCTCTGAACACATGAAAAATAGTCATCGCCTAGGTAAGATGCCGATATGGCAACGCCATTTTGTCCTTATGGGCATGCTCAGCTGTTCCATCACAGGAGTAGCCTATTTACTTGGCCATGAATTTCATATTGCACGTGCCATATTAGGGAGTCACTCCGTATTAGCATGGCACGGCATTACCGCCTTACTGGCTACGATGGCTCTGGGCTCAGTCCTGCCCTTTCACCTTAAAGCAGGCCTGAAGTCGAAGAGAAAATTGTGGAGTGGATTAAGTCAGCTGGGATTTTTACTCATACTCTTAATATCCGGCGCCCTCCTGTATTACGGCTCAGCAGATATACGAGAGTCGGTAGTTCTGACTCACTGGTTAGTCGGATTGGTATTTTTTTCGGTTTTTATGGTGCACGGTATCTATGCAAGAAAATCTGAGTCATCAATAAGATAAACCTCGTTATTTCTTACAGTAATATTTATGAAGCAAGCTGATCACCGCTACAACTACCTGACTTGAGAGTGAGTAGTAAATTTGCTTTCCCTCCCTGCGTGTTTTAACTAGTTTTTCTTTGCGCAATACAGTCAGTTGCTGTGAGAGGGTTGGCTGATGTAAATCCAAAGCAGCCTCCAACTCACCAACACATTTTTCTGCTTGACCGATTTCACATAAGAGCATCATGCGGTCACGATTAGATAAGACCTTCATTAGTTTGCAAGCATCATCTGCCGCTGACTGCATCTTCTTCAACTCCGCTTTAGAGATAGGCACATTCATGATCACTATCCAATCAGAGTGCGTTAAGAGGGATCTTTAGATAGGCAACCCCATTGCTATCCTTCTCAGGAAAATGTCCAGCTCGTATGTTTACTTGAATAGAGGGCAAAATTAATGTTGGCATCTCCAAGGTTTTATCTCGTGCTGTACGCATTTGCACAAACTGTGACTCACTAATCCCATCATGCACATGAATATTATTCATTTTTTCATCGGCAACAGTGCTCATACCCTTTGCAGGTCGATCTTTTGGGGGGTAGTCATGACACATATACAGCTTAGTTTGACCAGGGTAGGACAAAATCTTTTGGATGGAGCTATAAAGCATCTTTGCATTGCCGCCCGGAAAATCACAGCGAGCTGTGCCAACGTCCGGCATAAACAGAGTATCACCCACAAAAATGGCATCGCCGATTTCATAAGCCATGCAGGCCGGGGTATGGCCCGGCACAAAGAGCGCCTTTAATGACAAGTTGCCAAATGAGAGAGACTCGCCCTCTTTTAGTAAGCGGTCAAATTGAGTGCCGTCTGGCTTAAAGCGATCATCTAGATTGAAGACACCTTTAAATACCGTCTGTACATTGGTAATGTGATCGCCAATCACCAACTTCCCACCCAAGTGATCTTGCAAATAAGGAGCTGCTGTTAAGTGATCTGCATGGGCATGGGTTTCTAAAATCCAGCTGACTTCTAGTTGGCGTGCGTTTACAAAGGCAATGACCTCATCGGCAGCTCGAGTACTCGTTCTACCTGATTTAGGGTCGTAGTTCAGAACTGAATCAATGATGACGCAGGGGCTGCCATGAGCTTCGTAGACCACGTAGGTATAAGTCCAAGTTTCTGGATCAAAAAAGTCCTGAATCAGCGGTAAGTGCTTAGCTGTCAAAATGATTTCTCCTTGGCATAAATATTATATATATTTATATACTATATTAATATACAATAAATTGCAATGGACTACTCAATTCTCATCAGCCCGGCACTAGGCATCCTAGTGGGCGCGCTCATGGGTCTGACTGGCGCTGGAGGCGGCATTTTGTCGGTTCCGCTATTGGTCTTCTTCCTAGACCTTCCGATTGCAGAAGCAGCTCCGATTGCGCTATGTGCAGTTGCCATTGCCTCAACGATTGGCGCCTTGCTAGGCCTCAGAAAGAAGATCTTGCGCTATAAATCCGCTGGGTTTATGGCACTCTTCGGTTTGGCACTATCGCCTCTCGGAATTTGGCTCGCGCCTCAGATTCCGAACGCACCCCTACAGATTCTGTTTAGCTTGATACTCTTATATGTAGCTATTCATTTATTGAGTCAGGCTCGCAATCAAATGAAGGGCATTCCGGAGGATAGTAGAAAGCCTTCGCCATGCCTCATTAACCCCACCGTTGGCAGGCTCCAATGGACCGTACCTTGCGCACGTGCACTCCTATTTTCAGGTGGTATTGCGGGCTTTCTATCGGGCCTACTTGGCGTTGGGGGCGGCTTCATCATCGTGCCGGCACTTAAGCGCTATACCGATTTACCAGTCAAATCCATTGTCGCCACTTCACTTGGAGTGCTCGCCATCATTACCGGTGGCGGAGCCATTTTCTCAGCAGTCAGTGGCAATTTAAATTTCCTGATTGCTGCGCCTTTTTCACTTGCCGCTTTAGGTGGGCTACTGATTGGGCTAGTCATAGGTCGAAAATTAAGTGGTCCACACACTCAACTGATTTTTTCTATCTTTGCTTTGTTGATTGCTATTGCCCTGTTAATTAAAGGTACATTAGCCTTCAATAGTTGAAGCACGTTCAGGGTATTGAAATAGAAAAAGCCCTCCATTGAGGGCTTTTCCATGAACACCTAAGTCATCATGCTTAATGACTGCTAGCACCACCTAAGTAAGCAGCTTTAACAGCAGGATCATGCATCAATTTATCTGCTGGACCATGAGTTGCAATCTTACCGTTCTCAAGCACATAACCGTAGTCTGCAACCTTCAAGGCTGCGGCAGCAAACTGCTCAACCAACAGCATCGTCACACCTTGTGATTTGAGATTAGAGATAATTCTAAATACCTCTTCAACCAAAATTGGTGCTAAACCCATAGATGGCTCATCTAAGAGAATAATCTCTGGATTGAGCATCACTGCACGGGCCATTGCCAGCATTTGCTGCTCACCACCTGACAAAGTTCCAGCCAATTGATTGCGGCGCTCTTTAAGACGCGGAAACATTTCTAAAGAACGCTCTAGATCATTTTTAATATCGCCTTTTGGACGACTACCCGTAAAACGAGGGAATGCGCCTAACAAGAGGTTATCGTTAACTGACATGGTCGTAAAAACACGACGTCCCTCTGGGCTATGCGCTAAACCAAGACGTGCAATTTTATGAGAGTCGTAACCATCAATTTTTTCACCACCTAGAGTAACTTCACCGCCAGTAGGTTTAATCATGCCAGTAATAGCGCGCATAGTCGTTGTTTTACCAGCGCCGTTCGACCCAATCAAAGTGATGACTTGCCCCTTAGGAACATCAATATTGATGCCGTGCAAAACTTTTACTTTACCGTAGCCTGCTTCAAGATTCTTAATAGATAACATGGTATTTACCGATTCAATATGGTTCTAGTGATTAAGTACCCAAGTAGGCATGAATCACCTTCTCGTTTGCCTGAACTTCAGCAGGCTTTCCTTCTGCAATCTTCTGACCGAAGTCCAATACCGAAACGGTATCGCAGACTGACATCACGACATCCATGTGATGCTCAATCAGGATGAAGGTAATACCACTATCGCGAATCTTACGAATAATACGCAAGAGCTCTTTAATGTCAGGCGCCGTCAAGCCAGCGGCTGGCTCATCCAACAAAAGTAACTCGGGATCTAGGGCAAGTGCACGAGCAATTTCTAAGGAACGCTGTTTGCCATATGGAAGATTCCGCGCCTCTTCATTTGCAAAGTCTTCTAGACCAACAAACTTTAATAAAGCCATTGCACGCGCATAGGCTTCCTGCGATTCCTTTTTATAGCTCGGCAAATTCAATGCAATCTCAAACATATTGGACTTAAAGGTATGATGTAAACCAACCAAAATATTTTGGATCGCAGTCATTTCACCGAATAGCTGAACGTTTTGGAAAGTACGAGCGATACCTGATAAAGCAATATCAGACGATGTCTTGCCAACCACGCTCTCACCCGCATACAACACGGTACCAGCTGTAGGCTGATAGATACCTGTTAAGACGTTCATCATAGTGCTCTTACCAGAACCATTTGGGCCGATCAAGCCGTGAATCGTTCCGCGCTTGACACTAAGATCAACATTATTCAAGGCCTTCAAACCACCAAACTGCATTAATAATGAGTCGATCTTCAGAAGCTCAGCGCCGGCATTCTGTTTACCGACAGCGCTAATAAAGCCGATTGACTCATCAATCTCATCCGCCTTTTCACCGCGGGTGGTAACTGTTTTACCAGCGATAGATTGATAGAAGCTCTTAACAAAACCAACGATACCGTTTTGAAGGTAATACACCACCAATAAAATCATGAATCCAAAAATACTCAGGCGCCAATCGGAGATTCTGTCTAACCAGAATGAGAATACCGCCAAACCAACAACGCCTGCTAAAGGCACCATCACGCGTCTTGGCGTGGTGACTTTCTTAGAGAGTGCCATAGCAGCACCTATTGCAACTACAACAGCGATCGTCGTAGCAACAATCCGGAATAAATTAATATCGTCCAAGAGCTTGGGCAATAGAACAATAATGGCAGCACCAAGCAAAGCACCCAAACGAGACTTACGACCGCCCATGATGACTGCCAACAAGAAGAGAACGGCTAATTCATAATTGTAGGTATTGGGAGAAATATATTGCTCAGAGTAGGCATACAAGCAACCCGCTAGGCCAGCAAAGCCAGCGCTGATTAAGAATGCGATAACTTTGTAGCGGTACACAGAAACACCCATACAGTCGCAAGCAACTGGACTATCGCGTAAGGCCTCGAAAGCACGGCCCATTTGGGATTTAACAAAACGGTCGACCACAACCATCGCGATGATTAAAACAATGCAGACTAACCAAA
>JBIISV010000208.1:0-2593 GCA_044340835.1 Polynucleobacter sp. | reverse complement strand
ATTTAATCAATTAGCGAAGGTAGGAGAGTATTTTGGGAAAAAACGAAATTTTATTTGAGCGTGCGCAAAAAATCATTCCAGGGGGTGTGAATTCTCCGGTACGCGCTTTTCGTCAGGTAGGTGGTACGCCCCGTTTCGTTACGAAAGCTAAAGGCCCTTATTTTTGGGATGCTGAAGACAAGCGCTATATTGATTTGATTATGTCATGGGGGCCGATGATTGCAGGACATGCCCATCCTGAAATAGTGGAGGCTGTTAAGAAGGCCGCAGAAACTAGTTTTAGTTATGGCGCACCTACTGAAGGTGAAATTGAAATAGCTGAACGCATTTGCCAATTGGTTCCCAGTATTGAACAGGTGCGCATGGTATCGAGCGGTACTGAAGCCACCATGAGCGCCTTACGTCTTGCCCGTGGTTATACCGGTCGAGATCTCATTATTAAATTTGAGGGCTGTTATCACGGCCATGCTGACAGTCTTTTGGTAAAGGCGGGATCTGGCCTTCTCACATTTGCAGATTCCACGCAAAATGCACCTTCCTCTGGTGGCGTTCCACACGATTTGGTAAAGCACACCTTGGTCTTGCCATACAACGATGTTGCTGCCCTGGAAGAGGTATTTAAGAAGCAGGGCGATCAGATTGCTGCGGTCATTATCGAGCCCTTTGCTGGCAATATGAATCTCATTAAACCGTCAGCAGAATTTCTGAAAACGCTACGTCAACTGACTAGCCAGCATGGTAGTGTATTGATCTACGATGAAGTCATGACTGGTTTTAGGGTAGCTTTAGGTGGTGCTCAGTCTTTGCAAGGCATTACACCGGATCTAACTTGTCTTGGTAAGGTCATGGGCGGTGGTATGCCAATGGCTGCCTTTGGTGGTAAAAAAGCAATCATGTCTAAGCTAGCGCCTCTAGGCAACGTCTACCAAGCCGGTACTTTATCCGGAAATCCGGTGGCAGTAGCTGCAGGACTAAAGACGCTAGAGATTGTGTCTCGCGAGGGCTTCTACGAGTGCTTGACTGGCCAAACAGAAAAACTCATGCTGGGTTTGAAGCAGGCAGCCGATCAAGCAAATATCCCTTTTTCAGTAGATAGCGTTGGTGGTATGTTTGGTTTTTATTTTGCTGATCAAGTTCCTACCTCATTTGAAGAGGTTACCCAGACGGATATAGAGGCATTCAAGAAATTCTTTCATCTGATGTTAGATCAAGGGGTGTATTTAGCGCCTTCCGCTTACGAGGCTGGCTTTACTTCCATTACCCATGACAACGCTGTTTTAGACGAGATTATTGCTGCAGCAAAAACGGCATTTAAGAAGTTATAGGTTCAAGCTGTACTAAAGGAAAAGGATTTACATTCTCATTGGATGGTCATAGCCATCCACTTGAATGATGTCTAGTTTCTTGCTTGGTTTGCCTGAATCGGGAATTTCCATCGCAGTGAGTTTGCCACCCCAAATGCAGCCTGTATCTAGACCGATGACATTCTGATGTCGAAGCAGGCCAAGAGTAGACCAGTGCCCAAAATAGATCAGCGAATTTTGAGTTTTCCTCTTGGGAATTTTGAACCAAGGAATGTAACCCTTAGGACCATTCTCAAAACCTTCTTTACTTTCAAATTCCATCGTACCGGCAGGAGTGCAAAAGCGAATGCGGGTCAGTGCGTTGGTGATTACACGAAGACGCTCATATCCTTTTAGTGAGCCACTCCACTTGCTAGGAGTATTGCCATACATATTCGCTAAAAAATCTTTATAGGATTTTTTGCGTAGCGCTTTTTCTACTTCTTGCGCGCATTCAATCGTTTGCTGGAGATCCCATTGAGGAAGGACTCCTGCATGAACCGTCAGCACTTTTCCATTACTCAGCGCCATTGGTCGATGGCGTAACCAATCCATTAACTCTGCTCTATCAGGTGCATTCAAGATAGGCTGGACGGTATCGAGCCCCTTGGTTTTACGTAAACCGGCATCAATAGCAAGTAGGTGCAAATCATGGTTTCCCAAAATACACTCAATCCGCTGATCTTCTTGCAATCGTTTGAGGAAGCGCAAAGCGCCTAATGAGTCTGGCCCCCGATTAACCAGATCACCTAAGAAAATCATCTTAGAGCGAGTGGGGAGTTTTTTGACGAGCGCCTTCAAAGAGGGCGCGCAGCCTTGAATATCGCCAACAGCATAGATTTTGCTCATACTTCAGTTACTTCCTGATTCAGAGCCGACTTTCTTAACGACGCTATAGCGTATTAAGGTCTTCTTGCGTGCTTCATCATGATTGACAATCGGCAAAGGGTAGTCTCGTCCAAGCAGGATGCCAGCAGCTTCTAGTTCAATATGGCCAGCTTCCCAAGGTGCATGAATAGACTTCTTCGAAAGCTGCTGTAGTTGGGGTAAATATCGTCGAATGAACTTACCCTCAGGATCAAATTTTTGAGATTGGGTAATGGGGTTAAAGATTCTGAAATAGGGTTGGGCATCACATCCAGAAGACGAGGCCCATTGCCATCCACCATTATTGGAGGACAGCTCAAAGTCATTGAGATGCTTTGCGAAATACATTTCGCCCCAGCGCCAATCAATACCTAAATCTTTTG
>JBIISV010000006.1:0-29474 GCA_044340835.1 Polynucleobacter sp. | reverse complement strand
TTAAGCGAACCGCCTCTTCAACTGCAATTTCATCAAACGGATTCATGCTCATTTTGACGTTAGCCAAATCGACACCACTCCCATCTGACTTCACACGGATCTTGACGTTGTAATCTACCACGCGCTTAACAGCCACTAAAATCTTCATTCTCAATTCTCTATAGTATAAAAAACAGCTTTCATTTTATCCCCCTGCAGACTTTAAAGCTTATACGATCTTAGATGTCTGCAAGCGCCTTTACATGAGCCACCACACTTCGACCTAAGGCGGAGAGGTTGTATCCGCCCTCAAGGCAGCTCACGATACGACCTTGTGCATATTGATTGGCCAGCTCTTTCAGCTTTTGAGTCATCCAGACGTAGTCATCCTCAACCAAGCCCATCTGACCCAAATCATCCTCACGATGTGCATCAAAACCGGCCGAGATAATGATTAACTCTGGCTCAAAATCACGCAAACGGGGCAACCATTGCTCTTCCACAATGGAACGCACTACGTCCCCACGCGTTGATGCGGGCAGCGGAACATTCACCATATTCTGCGCTCGATCTAATCCGCTGTAGGGATAAAACGGATGCTGAAAGAAGCTGCACATCAGTACCTTGGGGTCATTAAAGAATGCAGCCTCAGTCCCATTACCGTGATGCACATCAAAGTCAATCATGGCGACACGCTCAATACCGTAGGTTTCTATTGCATAACGTGCTGCTATAGCAACGCTATCAAAAATACAAAATCCCATTGAGCGGGTTGGCTCTGCATGATGGCCAGGTGGGCGAATGGCACAAAATACATTCTCAACATCGCCTTTCATTACTGCATCTACACCAGCTATAGCCGCACCCGCCGCACGAAGAGCGGCACTCCAAGTATGGGGATTCATAATGGTATCGCCATCCAACATAAAATAGCCGCTTGCTGGAGAACGCTCTTTAACAAAAGCAATATGATCCGGGCTATGCACTAACTCCAGCTGCTCTTCAGTTGCTAGGGGCGCGTCCAGATGGCGCAAAAAGCGATCTACACCACTTTGAATTAACTGATCGTTGATGGCCTGAATGCGCTCTGGGCACTCAGGATGATGGCTACCCATCTCATGTTTCAGAAAATCGGGATGAGTTATGTATCCTGTTGTCATTACTAAAAATCCTCAATAGCAAAACTGTAATTTTTATCATTCAATAAAGCCTGCTTACCTACTAAAAATCCCTATTCCGATCCATGAATCTTCGCGCCCCTTACCTTACTACAACACTATTCATGGCAATACTGCTGAGTGCCTGCTCAAGCAACCCCATTCAGCAAGTGAGCCCTTCAGAGCCTATCGTAAACCAGCCTGAGAATGTTGTAACAGAAGCCCGATCAGAAGCCAGATTAGAAGCCCGTTCCGAACAAAACTTAGACCAACTCCTCGCCCAAGTAGCCCAAAATCAAGAAATTCCTCTCTCAGTCCTCGAATCTGGCTTCGCAGATACGAAGATGATCTCGGCCATACGCAAATTAGTCCTACCTCCATCAGGGACATTTAAAAAAAATTGGGTCGCTTATCGTAAGCGCTTTATTGAACCCATTCGACTGAAGGCCGGAAAAGCCTTCTGGGAGCAGAACCAAGCTTTTTTAACAAAGGTAGAGCGGGATACTGGAGTACCTGCTGAAATCATAGTGTCCATTATTGGTATCGAGACCATTTACGGACGTCAAACTGGTAACTTTCGGGTGAAGGATGTTTTATCTACCCTCGCCTTCAACTATCCCGAGACCCCCAATAAATCGATCCGTGAGCAGCTTTTTAAAGATCAGTTACGAGAACTCATCTTGCTATGTTGGTCAGAGGCCGGAGGAAATCTACCTGCCAATAACAATACAAAGGGATTAAATACCCCCCTCTTTAATGCCTGTCTCAACCAAAATAGTTCTTATGCTGGAGCCATTGGACTGCCTCAGTTTATGCCCGGCAGCATTCGTCAGTTTGCAGTCGATGGGGATGGGGATGGCCGAATTGATCTGAAGCAAAGCCCCAAAGATGCCATTGCCAGTGTTGCCAACTTCATGAGAAAGCATGGCTGGCAGCCAGGGATGCCAATTTACTTCCCTCTTCAAGAAACAGGAATTGCTGAGGCAAAGTTACTTGCTGATGGTGAACCTCAACTCAAATACACCGTTGCGGAGCTCATTGCAAAAGGGATTTTAACTAAGGAGCAAGGCGATCTTCAGGCGGGCGGTGTTGAGCCCCAAAGTAAAGCCTTGATCGTAGACCTTCCCTATCCAGATAAAGATGGCAGTGATCAGGTGCGCTACGTAGTAGGCCTTGATAACTTCCTGGCGATCGTGCAATACAACCGCAGCTACTTTTATGCACAAAGTGTTGCAGAGTTTGCAGAAGCCCTAGGATATAAGAATCAAAGTGTCGTACCAGCACCAAACGTTATTGAACCCACTAAATCAAAATCAAAGAAAGCCAAGGTCAAGAAAAAGGTCAATTAGACTTCATCACGCTAACTTGCATACCTTACGCAGGGAAAACTCCAGTCGAGAGATAGCGATCACCGCGGTCACAGACGATAAAGACAATAGTGGCATTTTCTACTTGGCGAGCTATTCGCAAGGCAACCACTAAAGCGCCACCCGCAGAAATGCCACAGAAGATGCCCTCCTCAGCCGCGAGGCGGCGCGCCATCTCTTCAGCATCCGCTTGACTCACATACTCAATATGATCGACCTTGTCGCTCTGATAAATCTTTGGCAAATACTGAGGAGCCCATTTACGAATACCGGGAATCTGCGAACCCTCTTCAGGTTGAGCGCCAATAATTTGAATATTGGGGTTCATGGACTTTAGATAGGTAGAAACGCCAGTAATGGTTCCGGTAGTACCCATCGCTGAAATAAAATGGCTTACCTGGCCATCAGTATCACGCCAGATTTCTGGGCCGGTAGTTTCCATGTGCGCACGAGGATTGTCTGGATTAGCAAATTGATCCAATAGTCTGCCACGACCTTCTTTTTGTAGCTGTAGTGCATAGTCACGCGCAAATTCCATGCCTCCAGAAGCTGCAGTCAGAATAAGCTCCGCTCCATAGGCAGCCATGCTTTGCCTGCGCTCAATACTTTGATTTTCTGGCATCACCAAAATCATCTTATAGCCCAACATCGCAGCGGTCATTGCCAATGCAATACCAGTATTGCCGCTAGTAGCCTCAATCAAGGTGTCGCCAGGCTTAATTTCGCCACGCTCTTGAGCGCGCTGGATCATGGACAGCGCAGGTCGATCTTTCACCGACCCCGCTGGATTATTGCCCTCTAACTTTCCTAAGATCAGATTATTTTTGGAATCATTTGCAGTACCAGGAATACGCTGCAAACGTACCAGGGGTGTATTACCCACGGTCTGTGAAATAGTGAAGTAAGAAGGTGTACTCATAAAACCATTTTAGCTATAAGCAACATTAGACATAAAAGGGCTTAATTTCGTCGATTTGCTTCCGCACGATCCGAGTGAGGGCGAGTAGGGCTTTGACCGCGTGAACCACGTCTACTAGGCTTGGAGGCCTCTTTATTAGTCCTGCCATGCGGCTCGCGAAAAGAACTTGGCGCTTCAATCGTTAAACCGTTATCCACCATTTTTTCCACGGATTTCATACCGATTCCGCGAACCCGCTTTTGCAAATCATTGGCATCCTGAAAATGCCCACCGTCCAAACGTTCAGCAATAATCGTCTTCGCTTTAGAGGGTCCAATACCCTTAATACTCTCTAACTCAGATTGAGTAGCGGTATTGACGTTAATTGGGGACGCAGCAGCTAAAGCTGTGGCAGCCAAAAATACTGAAAATACTAAAGACTTTAATAATTGATTCATGCGATCTCCATCAGTTAATAAAAAATCCACTTACATCAGCTGCAAGTGGATCAGTTACAACGAATAGAAATTCAGTCGGTTGACTGTTTTTTAGCTTCTATAACGGGCTTGCTAAGAAATCCGCATTCGCTGATAACCAAGCAACATATTTACTGACGCCCTGCTCAACATTTAGGAAGGGTTCGATATAACCAGCAGCACGAAGTTGGGTCAAATCAGCTTGAGTGAAACATTGGTACTTCCCTTGTAAGGCTTCTGGGAATGGAATGTACTCAATGGCTTTTTCTTTTACCAATTCTTCTAAGGTGGCAGGATTGGCATTATCGATTTTGCGCATGGCATTCACTACCGCATGAGCAACATCATTAAAGGGTTGTGCACGACCACTGCCTAGATTGAAGATGCCATTGATTTCAGGGTGATCCAAGAAAAAGAGGTTTACTTTAACCACGTCTTCTACCGAAACAAAGTCACGACTTTGTTCGCCCGCAGCATAGCCACCATATTCACCAAAGAGCTTTACTTTACCGTTCGCCTGATATTGGTGATATTGATGAAAGGCGACTGAGGCCATGCGACCTTTATGGGATTCACGTGGACCATACACATTGAAGTATCGAAAGCCTACTACTTGGGCAGTATTGGCTTTCTCAGCGAAACGCTTGCGCATCACTTGATCAAATAAGAACTTCGAGTAACCATAGATATTCAATGGTTTCTCATGCTCACGACTCTCTAAAAATACATCAGAACCACCATAGGTTGCTGCTGAGGATGCGTAGAGCAATTGCACTTGTTGTTCGGTGCAAATATCGAGTAAATCCATGGTGTAACGGAAATTATTCGCCATCATGAAGATGCCATCTGTTTCCATCGTATCGGAGCAAGCCCCTTCATGAAAAACAGCACTGACCTTACCAAAACGTCCACTTCTAAACGCCTCTAAAAACTCATCTTTATCAAGGTAATCAATGATGTCTAAATCGGCTAGATTGCGATACTTATCTGCGGGACGCAAATCATCTACAGCAATGATATTTTTCTCGCCACGCGCATTGAGTGCCTGAACAATATTGGCACCAATAAATCCAGCTGCGCCAGTCACGATAATGGTCATTGCAACTCCTCAGAAGTAACAGTGGCGGTTCCTAATTTACCAACCACAATACCACCAGCACGATTAGCCAAGGCCATTGCCCTCTCTAGCGGCCATCTTGCTGCTAATGCCACTGCGAGCGTACCGATCACGGTATCGCCTGCGCCAGAAACGTCAAATACTTCACGTGCCTGCGCCTTCACGTGGCTCACACCTGCTTCAGTAAATAGGCTCATCCCCTCTTCAGAGCGGGTCAGGAGCAGTGCCTCAAGGTTTAAAGATTTTCTGAGATCTTGCGCCCGCTTCGTTAAGTCTGCTTCACTGGTCCACTGACCAACGACTTGACGTAATTCGCTGCGGTTCGGAGTCAGTACCGTTGCCCCTTGATACTTGGCATAGTCATCCCCTTTTGGATCAACCAAAATCATTTTCTTCTGAGCTCTAGCCTGCTCTATCATCAAGGCAACTTGACCCAATGCACCCTTGCCATAGTCAGACAAAATGACTACGTCAGCATCACCTACGAGCTTTTCATAACGCTCTAACTTGTGAGCGAGCGCAGCTTCACTAGGTACCTCTTCAAAATCTAAACGAATGAGTTGCTGCTGTCTTGCAATGACGCGTAACTTAACAGTAGTCGGTACTTTTGTATCTATCTCAAGCTGGCTATCCACATGACTCGATTTGAGCAACTCAGAAACTCGACGACCGGGCTCATCATCACCAATTACACCCAAGATGGTTGTCTGTGCACCCAGTGCTGCAACGTTACGAGCCACGTTAGCAGCGCCACCCAAACGCTCATCAATCTTACCTACCTGAACTACTGGCACAGGCGCCTCAGGAGAAATCCGATTGGTATCACCAAACCAATAGCGATCCAGCATGACATCACCCACCACTAATAAGCGGGCTTTAGAAAATTGTTCTCGATTCGCTTTTTCCACAGGGCACTAATCTCTCTTAAAAACGCTTCTATATGTTTTATTAATTATGCCGACCAATACCTTGGTACTCAATACCCAATTCTTGCATGGCTTGGGGTTCGTAGAGGTTGCGGCCATCAAAAATGATGGGGTTCTTGAGCTTAGCTTTGAGGAGATCAAAGTCTGGGCTACGGAAAGCCTTCCACTCAGTAACGATCACCAGAGCATCGCAGCCATCGACTGCCAACATGGGGTTATCGACTAAGCTCACTTGTTTAAGACCAGCAGGATTGCCTTTAAAGTCCATCTCCAGACAATGCTGTGCTTCTGGCATGGCTACTGGGTCATGGGCTACTACTTGGGCACCGCGCTTGACCAGCTCTGCAATAATCACCCGACTAGGGGCTTCACGCATATCGTCCGTATTGGGTTTAAAGGCTAGGCCCCACAGGGCAAACTTCTTACCTGATAAATCTTTACCAAAGCGTTTTTCAATCTTCTCAACGAGGATGTATTTTTGGGCCTCATTAACGGCTTCTACGGCATCAAGGATCTTGAGATCTCGGCCATGTTCAATAGCCGTCTTTGATAAGGCAGAGACATCTTTTGGAAAGCAAGAACCACCATAACCGGTACCAGAATACAAAAAGCCATAGCCAATGCGTGAGTCTGAGCCAATGCCTTGGCGCACGGCTTCTATGTCAGCGCCTACCAAGTCGGCCAAGTTGGCTAACTCGTTCATAAAGGAGATGCGGGTGGCCAACATGGCGTTTGCTGCGTATTTAGTGAGCTCAGCGCTTTTAACGTCCATATAGTAGGTACGCTCATGGTGGCGATTAAACGGGGCGTAGAGTTTGCGCATTTGCTCCTTAGCGCGCAATCCTGCTGGTGTACTTTGGGTACCAATCACAATGCGGTCTGGGCGCATAAAGTCTTCTACTGCAGCACCTTCTTTAAGGAACTCGGGATTAGAGACGACGGAGCATAGCTCTGGTGAGAGACCTCTCTTTGTTAACTCTTCGGTAATAGCAGTAGAGACCTTATCGGCAGTACCAACGGGCACAGTCGATTTATCCACAATCACCTTAGGCGTGCTCATATGCAGGCCAATATTGCGCGCAGCAGCGACCACATACTGAAGGTCTGCTGAACCATCTTCATCTGGAGGGGTGCCCACCGCAATAAATTGAATGTCGCCATGGGCAACAGAAGCCGCAATATCGGTTGAGAACTGTAAGCGACCAGCAGCGCGATTGCGCTCAATCATCTCTTTTAAGCCTGGCTCATAGATTGGTACGCCACCAGAATTAAGGATCTCAATCTTTTTAGGATCCACGTCCACGCAAAACACGTTATTACCCTGCTCTGCTAGGCAAGCGCCTGTTACTAAACCTACGTAACCGCTGCCGATAATTGTTACTTTCAAAGGATCTCCAAATATTGATTACTACAGTACCGCCATTAAAAAACAATTTGATGACAGTTTGCTTATTTAATTACATCGATGGGCCGCTAGAAACTGCACCCTCACTTCTTCTAGGAGAATAAGCCTCCCAATGATTGCAGCCAGGGCACTGCCAATAAAACCGTCTCGCACGGAAACCACAATTACCGCAGGTATAACGAGCCAAGCTCGTAGTTCGCTGCTTCAATAAACTCAAGGTTGCCTGTAAATCAGATACTCGCTCTGGTGTGCCGTTACTTTCTGCCAAAGCCAAACGGGTCTCTGCTAACTTCGAGAGTGCACTTAAGCTAGGTGAGTGCTGCATCACATCAACCAACATCGCTTCAGCAGCTTGAGCGCCCCGAATTTGGGTCATATGCTTTTGGACAATATCGAGTAACTCGCCAGAAGCCTGAGTTTTTAATAAGGCACAAAGGGCCCCCAAGCCATCGTCAGCCTTATTGAGTAGCACATGTGCAGCCATCCAACGATCTGCTAACAAATGCATATAAGCTGGATGTGAATCAGCCACCAAACTCCAAGCATCAATTGCCTGTGCTGGGTGCTCTATTGCCATTAAGTAGTCGCCTTGCAAAATCAAAGCACGAGCATGATTTGGTACGGCTTGTAAGGCACGCTGAATTGACTGTTCAGTCTCTTCTAGATCTTTACGGCGCAAAGCTTCTTGTCCTAATTCACAATGAAACTGGGCGATTTCAGTTTGATGTGATTTTCCTTGCAATCGCTCAAGCTCACTTGCAGCAATGATGGCTTTTTTCCAGTCTCGCTCAATCTGGTACATCTCCAGCAAGCTTTCTTTCGCTGGTGCAGCAAACTTACCCTCGCCCACCCGATTTAGAGATGCCTCGGCACGATCTAATAATCCAGCTCGTAGAAAATCACGCCCCAACTCATAGGCAGCATGATCACGATCACGTGGTTTGAGGTCATCCCTATTAGCTAAATGTTGGTGAACTCGAATCGCACGCTCAGTTTCACCCCGACGGCGAAATAAATTACCCAAAGCAAAATGGAGTTCAATCGTTTCAGGATCAAGCTGCGCGATTTTGACCAAGGCTTCAATCGCTTGGTCTGGCTGCTCATTTAATAAAAGACTTAAGCCTTTGAAGGTAGAGCGTTGCTGACGCATGCGCTCACGTTCATCCATACGATTCTCAAGCCGCAAATCCCAACGTGAGGCTAGCCAGCCGATACCAAACATCACGGGCAATAGGAGTAACCAGGAAGTTGCAATCTGAATCATCTGATGCAGAACTTAAATAAAAAAATGGTCCACATGGACCACTGGATATGCGCTATGTGACTAGGCACCTGAACCCTCTTTAGGGCTCACTTGCTTTAAAGGCTTATAGTCAACACGCTCACGCAATTCCTTGCCAGGCTTAAAGTGCGGCACCCGTTTTTCTGGGATCAATACTTTCTCACCAGATTTTGGATTGCGGCCAGCACGTGCGGGACGATGATGCAAGACAAAACTACCGACGCCACGTAACTCAATACGCTTTCCCGCAGCTAAGGCGTGCGTCATGGTGTCTAGCAATGTTTTTACTGCCAACTCCACATCCCTAGGTAGTAGCTGGGGAAACTGTTCCGCCAAGCTCTCCACGAGTTCGGAGCGAGTAATTGCTTGTTGCTCTTGATCTGACATGATCTATCAATAAATAATCGCCGCTCTCCTAGTGGAAAGCGGCGATATTGATTTAGCCCTGATTGTCCATCTTCGCTTTTAACAAAGCACCCAAGTTGGTTGTGCCGGACTGCGCATCACCCTGGAGCTTGCTCATCGCATCTTGTTGATCAGAACTGTCTTTTGCCTTGATTGAAAGATTGATCACGCGTGACTTACGATCGATATTAATGATCATTGCAGTAACGCTATCGCCTTCTTTCAATACATTGCGCGCATCTTCAACGCGATCGGTTGAGATCTCAGAAGCGCGCAAGTAAGCTTCAACTTCATCGGCCAAGTGAATAGTTGCACCCTTAGCATCAACAGCCTTCACAGTACCCGTAACCAGGCTACCCTTGTCGCTGACGGATGTGTAGTTATTGAATGGGTCACCAGACAATTGCTTGATACCCAGAGAGATACGCTCTTTCTCAACATCGATTGCCAAGACAGTAGCCTCAACTTCGTCACCCTTTTTGTATCTCTTAACTGCTTCTTCTCCTGGCTCATTCCATGAAAGGTCTGAGAGGTGAACTAAGCCGTCGATACCGCCAGGTAAACCGATGAACACACCAAAGTCAGTAATCGACTTGATTGCGCCAGTCAGCTTGTCGCCTTTTTGCTGGCCACGTGAGAACTCTTCCCATGGATTTGCTTTGCACTGCTTGATTCCCAAGCTAATACGACGCTTGTCTTCATCAATATCCAAAACCATCACTTCAACTTCGGTTCCCAATGCTGTCGCTTTGCTTGGAGCAACGTTCTTATTAGTCCAATCCATTTCAGAAACGTGTACCAAACCTTCGATACCAGACTCGATCTCAACGAACGCGCCGTAATCAGTGAGGTTAGTTACCTTACCGAATAAACGGGTGTTTGGTGGGTAACGACGTGCGATACCAACCCATGGATCATCCCCAAGTTGTTTCACACCGAGTGAAACACGGTTCTTCTCTTGATCGAACTTCAAAATCTTAGCGGTAACTTCTTGACCAACAGTCAACATCTCGCTTGGGTGACGCACACGACGCCATGCCAAGTCAGTGATGTGCAAGAGGCCATCGATACCACCGAGGTCAACGAACGCGCCGTAGTCAGTAATGTTTTTAACCAGGCCCGTAACCACTGCACCTTCTTTGAGGTTAGACATTAACTTAGCACGCTCTTCACCTTGGCTAGCTTCAACCACTGCACGACGTGACAACACGACGTTGTTACGCTTACGGTCAAGCTTGATAACTTTGAACTCCATCGTCTTACCTTCGTAAGGGCTGGTGTCTTTGATTGGGCGTGTATCAACGAGTGATCCAGGCAAGAATGCACGGATACCGTTCACCATCACTGTCAAGCCGCCTTTAACCTTACCGGTAACAGTACCAGTAACAATCTCAGCTTGCTCGAGTGCTTTTTCTAAGTTCATCCATGATGCCAAGCGTTTTGCTTTGTCACGGGAGAGGATAGTGTCGCCATAGCCGTTCTCAAGAGCGTCAATCGCAACAGAAACGAAATCGCCAGGAGCTACTTCAATCTCGCCAGCGTCGTTATGGAATTCTTCAACAGGAATAAACGCTTCAGATTTCAATCCAGCGTTAACAACGACGAAGTTATGGTCGATGCGAAGGACTTCAGCCGAAATAACTTGGCCGGTCTTCATATTCGATCGGGTTAATGATTCTTCAAATAATTCTGCAAATGATTCAGACATTTATATATTCACTTTGTGCCGTCAGAAGGCTCGACGGGTTAGGTTAAAAAAGCCCCAAGAAACACGCTAAATTAGAAAATCGCGTTGTAGAGTTCCTCAAGACGCCAAAACTACTGCTGCTACTGCTGCTACTGCTGTGCTGCCATTTACTGCCCACCAATCATTAAGCTGTTTTTGATTGATACCAATCTAAAACCGTCCCAACTGCCTGATCTATCGACAATTCCGATGTTTCAAGTACTTTGGCGCCGTCTGCGACCACTAGAGGCGCCACTCCTCGACTACTGTCTCTGGCATCGCGCTCCTGCAAATCGTGCAGCAAGATTTCCAGTTTAGCAGAAATTCCCTTAGCTATCAATTGCTTATATCGACGCTCAGCCCTAGCCTGGGTAGTCGCCGTCAGAAAAACCTTGAGTACTGCATCGGGGAATATCACGCTCGCCATATCCCTGCCATCCGCAACTAAGCCAGGAGGAACCCTAAAGCGATGCTGCACCCCTAGCAAAGCCTGCCGAACCTCTGGGTGTATGGCAATGGCTGATGCACGCAAGCCCATACTTTCCGAACGAATAGCTTCAGTCACATCTTCAGAATTGAGCAAAATTTGCCCATTTTTGAAGGAAATAAGCAGTTTTTTAGCCAAATTACCGAGTTCTGGGCCATTTTGAGGATCAATAGATGCTTTTTCGCTACCCAAAGCAACCAGACGATAAAGCGCCCCGCTGTCGAGATAATGAAAACCCAACTTTTCTGCCACTAGAGAGGCAACTGTCCCTTTTCCAGAAGCGGTTGGGCCATCAATAGCGATTACTGGGGGCAGACTCATAGAATGGGATTACCTTAAACCACAATCTTTGCAAATTCTGCAAAGTACGTTGGGAAAGTTTTTGCTACACAGTTGGGGTCATTGATTTTCAAAGCATGTGGGCCAAAAGCCACTAATGAGAAACACATCGCCATACGATGATCATCGTAAGTATCGATACCTTCGGCAGGAGACTTCCAATCGGAAAAAGAGAGGGGCGCTTGAACCACGATGTAGTCAGCACCCTCTTCAACAATTGCGCCAACCTTCTTTAATTCCTTTGCCATCGCCGCAATGCGATCGGTTTCTTTGACGCGCCAACTGGCAATATTGTTTAAGCGGGTTGGGCCTTCGGCAAATAAAGCAGCGACTGCTAGCGTCATCGCTGCATCTGGAATCTTCGTGCAATCAATCGTGATGCCATTGAGCTTGCCATTGGCATTCTTCACGCCGGCGACTTCGATCCAATCCTCACCCGAAGCAATCTTCGCACCCATCAAGGCCAGCGCGTCAGCAAAGGCAATATCACCTTGAATGCTCTCGCTGCCCACACCTAAGACACGCACAGGCCCGCCACCAATTGCGCCAAGCGCTAAGAAGTAGGATGCCGAAGATGCATCCCCCTCAACCGATAACACTCCTGGACTTTGATATACAGCATGGGATGTTTTGGCTGGAATCACAAACGACTGCGCATCAGGACATGCTACCTGGACACCGAAGCGTGCCATTAACTTGAGAGTGATATCAATGTAGGGACGAGAAATCAACTCGCCAATCACTTCGATCTTGACAGGTTCTTTTGCCACCAAAGGCAAGGCCATCAGCAATGCAGTGAGGAACTGGCTAGACACATCCCCGCGAACCCGCACAACATCTTTGATCTCAATATCAGATGCAACAATCTGGATTGGCGGATAACCTTCTTGTAATTCATAATCAATCTTGGCGCCAACCTGTCGTAGTCCATCGACCAAATCACGAATGGGGCGCTCATGCATGCGTGGCACACCAGATAAACGGTAGTTACCTCCCTGCATTGCCAGGGCTGCTGTTAGCGGACGAATCGCAGTACCCGCATTGCCCATAAAGAGATCGGCGTTTTGAATCGGGAACTTTCCACTACAACCCTCCACTACGCAGACATTGTCAGCTTGATCGATTGCCGATAAACCCAATTGGCGAAGTGCATTACGCATCACCTGGGTATCGTCAGCATCCAGTAAATTTTTGAGGGTGGTCGTACCTGAAGATAAGGCAGCTAGCAATAAGGCACGATTAGAAATACTTTTTGAGCCGGGCAGAATCATCGAACCTTGTGCATGCTTCAATGGTCCAATCTGAATATCTGGCAATCCACCCATCAAAGTACATCCAAATCTTGACGTGCCTTGCTTGCCTTATTAAATAACTTCTCTAAGCCAGCGCCATCATTTTCCGCAATCAATTGACGCATGTGATTGACGATAAGTAGATATTGATCGAGCTCCTTCAGAACTGCAGTGCGATTACCTAAGCAGATATCACGCCACATCTCGGGACTAGAGGCTGCAATGCGCGTGAAATCTTTAAAGCCTGCACCCACATGACTGAGTTTTTGATCGGCATCCTCGGAGTTCACTACGCTTGCCATTAATGCATACGAAAGAATGTGTGGCAAATGGGATACAGCCGCATAAATGGCATCGTGCTGTACGTTGGAGATCTTTTTCACGACTGAGCCAACGGATTGCCAAAAGCCTTCGATTAAATCAGTGTCTTGCGGAGAATTTTCCTGCAGCGGACACAGAATCGTTAACTTGCCCTGAAATAAGTCTACTTTAGCGGCGCTAGCACCGTGTTGTGCGCCACCCGCAATGGGATGCGCAGGTACAAACTGACAGGCTTTCTTGCCCAATATTTCTTTAGCTGCCAAGATCACGTCGCCTTTAGTACTGCCAGCATCCGTGATCATTGTTCGCGCTTCAAGATGAGGCTCAATAACTTCAAAGGCAGCACGCATCTGCGCAACTGGAACACACAACACAATCACATCAGATTGCTTGGCAGCCTGCACTAAATCTACGACTGCATCAATCGCACCCATCTTGAGGGCTTGATCTAGATTTTCCTTGCTGCGACCAACACCAAACACTTTTTTAGCAACGCCTGCATGCTTGAGTGCCAAACCCAAAGAAGCGCCAATTAAGCCAACACCAACAATAGTGACGGTACCGTAATTGCTGGATGAATGAATAAGGGCCATTGACGGATTAAATGTTTTTATCTACGCTTGAATGACTGCTGCGCCAAAATATGTTGCAGGGCTGCAATAAAAGCGGTATTTTCTTCCGGCAAACCAATCGAAATACGCAACCATTGTGGCAAGCCGTAATTACCAACGGGGCGCACAATAATGCCGCGCTTGAGTAACTCCAAATTGATACGAGCGCCAGCGCCGTCATCATCGCCAACCTTAACTAAAACAAAGTTGCCGGCAGAGGGAAGATAAGTCAGACCGAGTACATCAAAGGCTTGGGTTAATTGAGCATAGCCAGCAAGATTCAATTCAAAACCTTGCTGCAAGAAAGCGGAATCCTGCAAGGCTGCAATCGCTGCAGCCTGAGCCAGACTGTTTACATTAAAGGGTTGACGAATACGATTGAGTAAATCAGTCAAAGCGGGTTGTGCCACGCCATATCCAATTCGTAAACCGGCTAATCCATAGGCTTTCGAAAAGCTACGCGACAAAATCATATTGGGGAAGCGCTTTACCCAGGCAATCGCATCATAGCGTTGCTCAGGGGTGAGATACTCGTTATAGGCCTCATCCAAAACCACCACTACATGCGCAGGTACAGCCATCAAGAAATCTTCAATCTCTTGAGCACTCAAATAACTACCAGTAGGATTGTTAGGGTTTGCCACAAAAACCAATTTCGCTTTATCACCAGCCGTTTTCACTGCTTGCAACATCGCCGGTAAATCATGGCCATACATTGCGGTAGCGGCAATTTCAGTTGCCTTAGCGCCGACTGCTTGAGTGGCTAATGGATACACTGCAAAAGCATGTTTAGAGAAAATGATTTCATCACCCGCCTGTGCCACTGCTCGGGCAGCCAGCTCCAAAATATCGTTACTACCATTGCCTAAGGTAATCCAGTCTGCTGGAACACCTAAGCGTGCAGACAATATATTCTTAAGTTCAAATCCATTCGAGTCTGGGTAACGACCTAAATCGGATGCCGCTTTGAGCATCGCGTCATATGCAGACTTTGGCATACCCAATGGGTTTTCATTGGAGGCTAGTTTCACAATCTTGTTTTCATCCAAGCCATATTCACGCGCAACTTCGCTGATAGGCCGCCCACCAACGTAGGGCGCTATCTCATGAATGTGTTTTAAACCAATCTTTGAACTCATGCTGAATGGGGGTATGAACCAAGGTTTTTATAAAAGGCAGCTGTTGTTTTTAACTCTTCCAAGGCTTTAGCGACTTTTGCATCATCTGCATGACCAGCCACATCGATATAGAAGTGATACTCCCAAGTACCCTTACGTGCAGGACGAGACTCAAAACGATTCATCGAGACACCATGCTTCGCTAGAGGCTCTAGTAAGCGATAAACCGCGCCCGGCTGGTTATCCACCGATAACACCAAAGAAGTTTGATCTTTGCCCGTTGATTGGCACTCATAAGTACCAACGATGACAAAACGCGTTCGGTTTTGGGGGTCATCTTGAATCTGCGCAGCAACTGCCTGGAGGCCATAGGCCTCTTGTGCGGGATCGCCCGCAATTGCCGCTAGAGTGGGATCAATCGATGCCATCCGAGCAGCCTCAGCATTGCTACTGACTGCCTGACGCTTTAGCTGAGGAGCATGCAAACTTAACCATTGCTGGCACTGAGCTAAAGCTTGGGCGTGAGCACAAACAGTAGTTACCCCATCGAGCTTGCCGCTCTTAGTTAAAAGATGGTGGCGAATGGGCAAGACTACTTCACCACTAATGCGCATTGGGGAGTCCAAGAGTAAATCTAAGGTTCTTGAAACGGCGCCCTCACTGGAGTTTTCAACAGGCACAACGCCAAACTGCGCCGCACCTTTCTCTACTGCCTTAAATACCTCATCCAGACTATTGCAAGGAAGGCCTGCAATCGAGTGGCCAAAATAAGCTTGTGCGGCCTGCTCTGAAAATGTTCCTACGGGTCCGAGATAAGCAATCGTTTGACGAGCTTCGAGCGCTCTACAGGCTGACATGACCTCACGCCAAATCGCTGCAATGCCATCTGGCAATAATGGGCCCTTACTAATTTCTTGCAAGCGCGCAATCACCTGACGCTCACGCTCCGGTCTAAATACCGGTGAGGAATAGCCACCCTTGATATGACCCACCTCTTGCGCAGCTTTGGCACGCGCAGTCAGTAAATCTAAAATTTGCGCATCTAAGGCATCAATCTTGTCGCGAATGGGCGCTAAGCGCTGTTCTTCTGTACTCTGGTCTTTGGAGCTCATTAGGCCCGCCTTTCAAAGTCACGCATAAATTCCACCAAGGCCTTGACGCCCTCGATTGGCATGGCGTTGTAAATACTCGCACGCATACCACCGGCTGCCTTATGACCACGTAATGCAACCAATCCTGCTGCATTGGATTGCGCCAAGAATTCAGCATTGAGATTTTCATCTTTCAAGAAGAAGGTGACATTCATCCTTGAGCGATATTCTTTAGTCACGCGATTCTCGTACAGAGTACTTTGATCCAAGAACTGATAGAGCAGATCCGATTTTTCTTGATTGCGTTGCTCAATTGCCTTAACGCCACCCTGCTTTATCAGCCACTTAAAACCAAGGCCAGCCATGTAGATTGCAAATGTTGGTGGGGTATTAAGCATGGATTGATTGGCCGCTTGTTTTGACCAATCCCAAATTGAAGGAGTGACCTTCATGCTATGCCCCAGCAGATCCTTCCGGACGATCACGATTGTCACGCCGGATGGACCAATATTTTTTTGTGCGCCACCAAACCACACACCACATTTTGTGACGTCCATTTCCTTAGAAAGGATGTTGCTAGAGATATCCGCCACCAAAAGCTTGCCATTGACCTCGGGTACATCAGGAAACTCTACGCCGCCAATCGTTTCATTGGCGCAGAAGTGCACATAGGCAGCATCATCAGATAATTGCCAAGTTGATCGAGCTGGAATCGTATTGAATTTTTCTGTTGCGGATGATGCTGCCAAATGGGCAACACCATATTTATCTGCTTCTTTGAAAGATTTTTCAGACCAAATACCTGTCACTAAAAAATCCGCTTGAGGGCCATTTTTACCAAGGCCCATGAGATTCATGGGAATGGCGGCATTCTGACCAAGACCGCCACCTTGAAGCAATAAGATCTCGTAAGTGTCAGGGATATTCATCAAGGTGCTCAGATCCTTCAGCACCTCTTCGTAGACCGCCATGAACTCTTTACTACGATGACTAATTTCCATCACGCTAGTGCCGAGCCCCTGCCAATTGAGCATCTCATCGGCAGCCTGCTTCAGCACCTCTTCAGGCAGAGTGGCCGGCCCCGCAGCGAAATTGAAAATGCGGCGGTCAAACGTCATGATGAATTAATTAACCTTGTATCGATGCCAATTAGGCATCACCAGCTGCATCAGGATTAGAGTCAACAGCTGGATCAGCAGAAACGTCAGCATCTTCCTCATCATCAAGATCATTCTCATCATCAGAATCGCTTTCAGCGATCCGCTGTAAGCCAGACAAACGAGTTCCCTCATCCACGTTGATCAAAGTAACGCCTTGTGTAGCGCGCCCCATTTCACGAATCTCAGAAACGCGTGTGCGCACCAAGATACCGCCCGTAGTGATCAACATAATTTGGTCTTCAGGGGATACCAAAGCAGCGGCAACTACCTTACCATTTCGCTCAGTCGTCTGAATCGCAATCATACCTTTCGTACCTCGGCCATGACGGGTGTATTCACCAATCGGCGTGCGCTTACCAAATCCGTTTTCTGTTGCAGTCAACACACTACTTGGAATGGCAAGGCCATTAGCATCAACAACAACTGCCTCAACCCCTTCAGCAGCTTCCGCTGGAGCAACTAACATCGCAATGACTTGATGACCTTCACCCAGATTCATACCACGCACACCACGCGCTGTACGACCCATTGGACGAACATCGTTCTCATCAAAGCGCACTGCTTTACCAGCATCAGAGAACAGCATCACGTCATGCTGACCATCCGTAATCGCTGCGCCAACAAGGAAGTCATTCTCATTCAAGTCAACCGCAATAATTCCGGCCTTACGTGGATTGGAGAAGTCAGACAAACGGGTCTTCTTCACGGTACCCAAGCTGGTTGCCATAAAGACGTAATGATCATCTTGATATCCCTTAATCGGGAGAATCACGGTGATCTTTTCGCCTTCGATCAATGGGAACATATTGACGATAGGTTTGCCTCGTGAATTACGACTGCCTTGCGGTACTTCCCATACTTTGAGCCAGTACATGCGGCCCCGATCGGAGAAGCACAGAATGATGTCATGGGTATTTGCGACGAAGAGCGTTTCAATCCAATCTTCATTCTTCGTAGCAGCAGCTTGTTTACCGCGACCACCACGCTTTTGCGCACGGTACTCACTCAGAGGCTGGCTCTTCATGTATCCCGTATTAGAGAGTGTGACCACCATATCTTGTGGAGTAATCAGATCTTCCGTGAAGAGTTCGGTTGCATTCATCTCAATAAATGAACGACGCCCGCTATCTCCACCAGCAATACCAAATTCTGCTTGCACTTCTTTTAATTCGGATTCAATGACTTGTGTGACACGTTCTGGCTTAGCAAGTAAGTCGAGCAAATCAGAAATCTCAGACATCACCTCTTTATATTCATTCACAATCTTGTCTTGCTCAAGGCCAGTCAAGCGTTGTAAACGCATCTGTAAAATTTCTTGTGCTTGGCTATCAGACAAGCGATACAGGCCGGTAGTTTGCATACCGTACTCAGGCAATAAACCTTCAGGGCGATAGGCATTGCGACCACCCGGAGTATCCGTTTCAGCGCGCGCCAACATCTCGCGCACCATAGAAGAGTCCCACGCCTTGCCCATTAATTCTTGCCTAGCAACCACCGGGTTTGCAGCAGCTTTAATGATGGCAATAAATTCATCAATGTTTGCCAATGCAACCGCTAAGCCTTCCAAGACATGGCCACGCTCACGGGCTTTACGTAATTCAAAAATAGTACGGCGCGTCACTACTTCGCGGCGATGTTGCAAGAAGTACTCAAGCATTTGCTTCAGGTTCAACAGGCGCGGCTGGTTATCTACCAGGGCCACCATATTCATACCGAAGTTATCTTGAAGTTGTGTGCTCTTATACAAATTATTCAAAACCACTTCAGGCACTTCACCGCGCTTAAGCTCAATCACTACACGCATACCTGACTTGTCAGACTCATCACGCAGATCAGAAATGCCCTCTACTTTTTTCTCATTCACCAACTCAGCAATACGCTCGAGCAAGTTCTTTTTATTGACTTGATATGGCAACTCATCAACGATGATGGCCTGTCGAGCGCCCTTATCTAGGTCCTCGAAGTGGGTTTTGGCACGCATTACTACCCGGCCTCTACCTGTACGGTAGCCTTCGCGCACCCCTTGAACCCCGTAAATAATGCCGGCAGTCGGGAAGTCTGGTGCAGGAATGATCTCAATCAACTCATCAATCGTGCACTCTGGATTGTGCAGCACATGCAAACAGGCTGTTACGACCTCATCTAGATTGTGGGGAGGAATATTGGTAGCCATACCCACAGCGATGCCTGAACTGCCATTAATCAGCAGATTAGGTACCTTCGCAGGAAGAATAAGGGGTTCTTTCTCACTTCCGTCGTAATTTGGCCCAAAATCGACGGTTTCCTTATCTAAATCAGCCAATAACTCATGGGCAATCTTGCGCAAGCGGATCTCGGTATACCGCATTGCAGCAGCGTTATCGCCGTCAACGGAGCCAAAGTTACCCTGTCCGTCAACCAACATATAGCGCAGAGAGAAGTCCTGGGCCATGCGAACAATCGTGTCATACACCGCAGAATCGCCATGTGGATGGTATTTACCGATCACATCGCCAACTATACGGGCAGATTTTTTGTAAGCACGGTTCCAATCGTTGTTTAATTCATACATAGCGAATAGAACCCGCCGATGAACTGGTTTTAAGCCGTCACGCACGTCTGGCAGGGCTCTGCCGACTATGACGCTCATTGCGTAGTCCAAATAGGACCGTCGCATTTCGTCTTCTAGGGATATTGGTAGTGTTTCTTTAGCGGCTTGTTCCATTTAGAAATAATATCATTTTGATGACTGATAGCCCCTATGCTAAGATTCTGTCAGTTTGTACGAAATTGAGATGTGTCGCTTTGCAGTTTTTGCTTCAAGGTAGGGCGAATTACATTTAAGTTTGACTTTAATTAAAAAAGAGATTTTTGAGGACTAAAAATGAACAAAACCCTAAAACTGGTACTTGCTGGCGTAATTTCTGTTGCTGCCACTGCTACTTCTGCTCAAAACGTTGACAACTGGGTCAACTCAACTGGTTTAGCTTGGAAAAACGGCGACGGTACATTGTGCTGGCGTGATAGCAGCTGGACTCCTGCAACTGCTGCTGCAAATTGCGATGGCTGGTTAGCCCCTAAAAAAGCTGCTCCTGCCGCTGCTAAGCCTGCTGCTAAAAAAGCTGCTCCTGCAGTAACTCAAAGCAAGATCACTTTGCAAGCTGACACTCTTTATGATTTCGACAAAGCAACCCTGAAGCCAGAAGGCAAAGCTACTTTGGACAAAATTGCTAAAGATTTAAGCAAGATCAAATTAGAAGTCATCATCGCTGTTGGTAATACTGATAGCGTTGGCTCTGATGCATACAACATGGCTCTTGGCCAACGTCGTGCTCAGTCTGTTAAAGCCTATTTGGTAAGCAAAGGCGTTGATGGTAGCCGCGTTTACACAGAATCTAAAGGTAAGAGCAATCCAGTTGCAAGCAATGCAACTGCTGAAGGACGCTCTAAGAACCGCCGTACCGACATCGAAGTGGTTGGTACATCAGCGATTAAGTAATTCTTTTTACTTGTAAAAAAGCCCGGTTCTGCCGGGCTTTTTTATTTCCGCTATATTCGTAGTTCATTTATTTAAGCGTGTCCCCCTACGCACATATCACCATGAACGTCGATCAATCTGAAATCGCTAAATTTAGTGCCCTAGCCCATCGTTGGTGGGATCCCAATAGCGAATTTAAGCCCCTACATGCGATCAATCCCTTGCGCCTGAACTGGATCAAGTCTTTGGTTGATCTGAAGGGCAGGAAGGTTGTGGACGTGGGTTGTGGCGGCGGCATCCTAGCAGAGTCTATGGCCCAGTCTGGTGCTGATACCTGTGGCATCGATTTATCTGAAAAAGCCCTCAAAGTAGCTGAATTACATGCACTAGAAGTTGGGGCTACTCTCCAATATCGATCGATTTCCGCTGAAACACTTGCAGAAGAAGAGCCAGAGCAATACGACGTGGTGACTTGCATGGAGATGCTAGAGCATGTCCCAGACCCCGCATCGGTAGTACGCGCCTGTGCAAAGCTCTGTAAGCCGGGTGGGACACTCTTTTTTAGCACTCTTAATCGCAATCCCAAGTCCTACTTATTTGCGATTATTGGCGCTGAATACGTCTTGCGATTACTGCCCAAAGGTACCCACGAATATGCAAAATTCATCAAGCCATCTGAACTTGTTGCCTTTACTCGCCAAGCAGGGCTAGAGATGATCGGCATGAAGGGGATGACCTATAACCCCATTACGCAAGTCTATAAATTAGGTAAAGACGTAGATGTGAACTATATGATTGCAGTACGTAAATGAGTAGTGGGTTAGTAAGTCCTTACAAATCTATCTTTTTTGACTTAGATGGCACGCTTGCAGACACCGCTCCAGACCTAGTTGCGGCGGCTAACCAGATGCTGATTGCACGCAATCTCGCTCCCAAGCAATATGAAGCCTTACGCCCTTTAGCCTCTGCTGGTGCGAGAGGCTTAATTGGTGGTGCGTTTGGTATCGGTACCGAACACCCTGATTTCATTCCCTTACGAGATGAGTTCCTAAGCAACTATGAAAATGCCCTGCTAGTAAATAGCGTGCTTTTTGATGGTATCGACCACTTGCTCAATCAATTGGATAGCGCAAAGCTCCCTTGGGGCATCGTCACCAATAAAAGTGAGCGCTTCACTAAACCCTTAACGGAGCTCATGGGGCTCAGTCAAAGAGCGGCATCCACCGTCTCTGGAGATACAACACCCCATTCCAAACCCCATCCAGAGCCGATTCTGCATGCTGCCAGAATAGCCAATATCGACCCAAGTCAATCGGTATACGTTGGAGATGACATTCGCGATATCGTGGCTGGCAAAGCAGCTGGCATGCAAACCATTGCCGCTGCATACGGCTACTGTGGTTGCAAAGAGCCTCCAGAGACCTGGGGAGCAGATTATCTCGTGTATCACCCAAAAGAATTGCTAGCAATCATCTTCCCTCAGTAGGGAGATAAAAAAGATAACAAGCAATTTAAGGGTAAGCGCCTTAAAATAGATATTCCAATGCATGAACTCCGGGGTCGACATGGTTTCGACGTGGATTACAAAGCATCAAGGGCATACCGAGGACCCGTTATCTCGTAAATCAATGGGAATGTAATAACTGCAAACGACGAACGTTTCGCACTAGCCGCTTAATTGCGGTTGCCCCTGAACTGATTCTCTCTTGGGTCAGCTAGCGAAAGCTAGATCAGGGTCATTTACAAGAGATAAGATCATTTCATGTCACGGGGAATGATTCGAAAACTAAGTGAATCGCCAGCGTGGAACATGTCAGTCTGTGACTAGCTAGCTAAATTAAATGACATGACTAAGTATGTAGAACTTGTTGTAGAGGATTTGCGGACGCGGGTTCGATTCCCGCCGACTCCACCATTTTGAAGTAGGTAACAGTCCAACGCCACCCACCAGGGTGGCGTTTGGCTTTATAGGAAACTGTACGTCAAGCTTATGCGCCATTGATCAGAAGGCGTCCTAGAGCTATCATGTCATACAAACAAAGGCTGTGCTGGCAGTAAAACAGAAAATATTGGAGTAAGACGATGTCCAAGCAGAACGCTGATACAAATAAATCCTTTCGTGTCGAAGAAGCAAATATCAATGATCTGCACAATGCGATACGCGAAGGCCGCACTACCTGCGTTGATGTAGTCAAACAATATATTGCTCGCTCGCGTGCCTACAACGGCCCCTCGAGTCTGCTCCTTACTCCAGATGGTGCGCCGGTTGCGCAAGTCAACGGTGCTGTACGCGCACAGGCACCACTTTGCTTCCCAACTGAAACAGTGGCGGCTGCCACACTACTGCCCGACCTCGACCAATACCAAGGTCCACCGCTTGAATTTGGCCGCATGGAAGCAACTGCTTCTGATCCATCCGTACAACAACAATACGGCATGATCGTTGGTAAACCCAATGCAGGACAACTCAATAGCCTATCCACGCTCAATATTCGTGGCGAGCGTTCAGTAGTATGCCGTGGTGATTTTGATCGCCATCCCGATGATGGTCCGCTACCAGCAGATGCGCCCGCAGTCTGCGAAATATTTCGTCGCCAGCCAGATGCACTCGAACAGGCTGCTGCACTCGACAAACAATATGGCAATAATCCCGATCTAGAAAAAATGCCGCTCTATGGCGTGGTGTTTTCATTTAAGGATGCCTTCGACACCAAAGACATGCGCTCTACTGGCGGTGGCGATGCGCGCTACGACATCGATTTCCCTGCGCGTGATCACATCCTCGTCGATCAGTTACGTAAAAAAGGTGCCATCATCTTTGCTAAAGCACTGATGACTGAATACAACGGCCGTGCTGGTGATCCTGGTGGACAAAACTATCCAGACAAAGTGCTACCTTCGGTGCTCGGTTACCAGCGCTCAAGCTGGGCGGGTAATCCATCAAACGTTTATGACACTTCGCGCGCGGCCTCCCTGGGCTCAAGCTCTGGCTCAGGTGTCTCGGTCAGCGCCAATCTAGTCATGGCCAGCCTAGGCGAAGAAACACGCGCTTCGACACGTGGTCCAGCCAATCACAATGCAGTAGCCCTAATCCTGCCACATAAGGCCATGCTTGGTTTTGATGGTGGCGCTATCGGTGCCGATATTTACTGCGACCGTACTGGTATTTTGTGCCGCACCCTCATCGACTGCGCCAAAATACTGGATGCACTGAAAGACCCAGAGGACGGTTATTACGATCCACGTGATCCATACACGACAGTGCCGCGCTCGTCAGTACTGACTAGCGGTTATGCCGTGCATACCCAATCGCCCGGTACAAAAGATAGCCTACGCGGTATGCGCATCGGTATCGTTCGCGAATCCATGCTAGCTGCTGGTAGTAAAGCGGCCGGCCCCATCACCACTGCAGCGACAACAGAAATCAAAAGCATGCTCGGCGAGCACCTGGGTGCCACTCTCGTTGAATCATCTGATCCCTTGTGGCAAGCCGATCCCGATATTGAACCGATGACGATTGATTTTCGTAAAGCACTAGCGCGACTAGTGCCGGTATTCATGCCCGACCTACTCTTCCGCCTCAAGGATGACGGCACGCCTGTGTTCCCAGACTTCGCTGCCGCCATCGTACCGACTGAATTTGCGCCGGGCAAAGTATTCGGTAGTGGCACACTACAACCAATCGACTATATGGTCGAATTGGCTGATCTTCGCATCACACCACCATCAAATCTGAATATTTCAACTGTACAAAATCAGATCCTCTCTAATTCCTTCCGCTACCACATCAGGCAATATCTATCGCGCCGTGCCGATGACTGGCAGGCACGTGGCTTTACCGAAATGCTAGTCGACTGGCCGGCGCTTAACGCGCGCTCCAAATATTGGGGTGATGACCAGCGCTCCGCTTATAAAAACTGGGAAGAAATTAATGACCCGCGTAATCCACTAGGCGGTCGTCAGGGCGTTGATGAACGCATCATGCTGCGCGAACTACTGCGCCGCGTTGACATGATGGTGATCCTCGAAAACAAACTCGATGCTCTCGTGCGTCTACATACACCGCTGCCACCAGGGAAGATCGGCGGCCCAGATGAACCTGGCCCGATTGCTGGCCTGCGCAACGAATCACAATATGGTCCCAATGCGGGATTGACCGAGGTGCTAGTTCCAGCTGGTTACGTTACCGTCGCCTACGATGCTAAGTTTGCCTTGAGTGCCGATCGGAAAAAATATATTGCCGTTGCCAATGATCAAGCAACACCACTCGCAGCACCTGGCCTGCCATTTTCATTGGTGTTCCGTGCCGAGCCAGGCAAGGAAGATATCGTTCTAAAAATCGCATCAGCTTATGAAGCAGCATCGAAACGCCGAGTACCACCGCCAGCGTTTGGACCACTACCGATAGATTGATTACACCATCTCACTGAGCAATAGATGGTGTATTTTTATCAATAGTTACGGTTTCTACTGCGATGCGATCAAGCATGTCTTCATCCAAAGTGACTCCAAGGCCAGGTTCCTCACCAAGATGAATATGGCCATCAACCACCTTGGGGTATACGCCTTTGACGATATTAATCAACGGTGAATCATCTTCCCAGTATTCGGCAACCGTTCTCTCGGGGGCGGCTGCAGCAAGATGAAGGGCAGCCATACCATTCACTACTGAAGAGGCGCCTACGTGAGCTGAGAATAAAATTCCATGGGGTAAAGCTGCATGTTGCATATAACGCACCCCTGTTGGACCACCAACGCGCCCCGCATTGGGCTGGAAAAAATCAATCAAACCCTCAGATAGCACTGGCTGCACACCAAATGGTGTAAATTCAGATTGGCCTGCAGCGAGCGCCATTGGAGTTGCCTCTCGAATACGACGATAACCGCGAAGATTATCAGGCGCAACTGGCTCTTCAAAAAATAATAGATTAAATTCTGCTGCACTAACAGCAAATCGGACAGCTGCCGTGGTCTCGAAGCTTGAATTTGCATCTACACATAGATCAATATCGTCACCAAAGTGTTTTCTTAGGCCTCTAAGTACAGCAAGATCATAAGATAACTCCCTTCCAGCTACCATGACTTTTATAGTTCTGTGACCAGAGTCAACAAACTCTTTACCTTTATCGATCGCTTCTTCAACCGTTTTAAATATACGAATAGCTGAGGCATAGACGGGGACTTTAGGTTTACCAACTCCTTTTAAAGCACGCCATAATGGCTGCTTTTCCATGCAAGCATTCATATCCCACAATGCCATATCGATGCCGCTCATCGCCTTTAAATAAAAGCCGCGTGTATGACCGCGTGGCCGGCCTCGCATAAACATATTCCACCAAATTCCCTCTATATCACGGGGATCAGCACCGATAACATGCTTTGCCAAATGGTCTCTAATAATTGCAAGGCCTGCACGAGGAGCGGTTCTCAGATTGGTTTCTCCTATGCCGATCTGCCCATCATCGCTTGTGATGCGAACAATGACCGTATTAATTCTGCTCCAGGTTTGCCCAGAAATTTGCCATGCACTGCTCAACTCTTCCGAGAGTGCCCAGCATTTAATTTCGGATATTTTCATAATTTAACTCACCTTAAATTTAAGTAAAAAAGCATCTCTACAAGACGAGAGTCCTTATTTAACTTTTCGATATGTTTTATAAACCTGAACGATGATCATTGCAGCAGTAATGAGCAGCAATACCAAAGAGATTGGACGATCAAAAAATGCCATAAAACTGCCATCCGAAGAAATTAATGTGCGGCGAATGCCACGCTCCAGCATGGGCCCTAGAACCATTCCTAAAATCAAAGGAACCATAGGGTAATCCAACTTCATAAATAGATAACCAACTAAGCCAAAAAATAAGGCAACGCCGATATCAAAGGGCGATAGGTTAATTGAGTACACGCCATAAATAATGATCGCAAAAATAATGGGGTACAAAATTCGCATTTTCACTAACATGATGCTCGCTAGAGCCGGAATTGCTAATATTGTGATGAAGACCAGCATTAAATTGCCAACATAGAAACTGCCAAAAACAGTCCAAACAAAGTCTGGATTATTAATAAACAGCATGGGTCCTGGCTGTAGACCAATCATTAAAAGTCCGCCCAACATCACTGCGGTAGTCGCAGAACCAGGAATTCCCAAGGTAAACAAGGGGATCATAGATGAGTATGAGGCGCTATTGTTGGCTGCTTCTGGAGAGGCAACACCATCAATCGAGCCTTTGCCAAACTCATCCGGATTCTTAGAGAACTTCTTTGCAGCAGCATAGGACATGATGGTTGCGGTAGTCGCACCTACACCTGGCAAGATTCCAACAAAACATCCAATGATACTTCCCGAAAACTGAGACCATTTAGTTGCCATAAAATCGCTCAATCGTGGCATCAGCGATTTAAAGCTAGGGCGCATATCGGGTGACTCTAGATCTGTATTCTTATTGAGCATAGTGTTAAAAATTTCACTAAACCCAAATAAGCCAATGGCAACCACGGCAAAATTCAAACCATCAATCAATTCATAAATACCAAAATTAATGCGAGATGGGCCTGAAATGGGGTCCAAACCTACCATGCCAAGAATGAGGCCAATACATAAGGTGGCAAACCCCTTAATCATATTGCGCCCACCCAGAACGGCCACAAATGAAAGGGATAGCAGCATGAGGGAGGCCATTTCGGCGGTACCAAAATGCAGTGCTGCTTGTGAAATGTAAGGCGCTAAAAATGTCAGAAAAAGAAGGCCGATCAAACCGCCAGTAAACGAAGCGAACACGGTAATACCCAAAGCGCGCCCTGCCTCACCTCTCTTAGCCATCGCGTGCCCATCAATCACCGTCATGATGGATGGCGCATCACCAGGAATACCTAGCAAGATTGAAGTCACAGCACCTCCATACATTGCGCCGTAATAGACTCCTGCTAAGGCTGCAATAGCTGCAGTTCCGCCAAGACTGACTGCGAAGGGAAGTAGGATTGCCACGCCCGCTGACGGACCTAGTCCAGGCAAAACACCAATGACTAAACCAACTAAAACACCTATTAAGGTGGCAGTTAACACTTTGATAGTCAGTGCCGACTGTATCCCGCCAAGTAGAAGTTCAAATGAATCCATTACTAACTCCAATATTTAACTAAGACGGGATTAGAATCCAAAAATACCTACCATGGGCTGTATCCGCAGAACCTTGATAAACAAGGCATGCAAAACAATCGTGGTCAATATTGAAACGATAGTCAGTTGAATTACAAAACGTTTATCAATGGCGCCCCATGCAATCATCAGTCCGGTGAACAGAATGGAAAGAATCGTACTGAGCATGATTCCGAGAAAACCCATTAGACCAATGATCAATCCGTTACCTAGCAAAATGACTAGCATGCGCTTGGTGACTAGCATGCTAAATTCTTCTTGAATACTGAGGTAATCAATTCGGCTACGCAGTATATTAATGGCGCTGAAAAAAATTAAAGCAAAGCCAACGATGATCGGGAAGAGACCCGATCCAGGCTGGCCATCGGCTGCTGTAAAGCCATAAGAAAAGCCCTCCAGAACAACATAAATGCCTAGAATGAATGTAAGAAGGGCAAAGCCAAAATCAATTTTTTTCAGCATGAATCACTCACTTTAAAAATCATTGCAAAGCAATTACTTGATCATGCCAAGCTCTTTCATGACCGACTCATAGCGGGCACTGGTTGCATCAAGAACGCCGGCAAATTCTTTAGCAGGAATAAAGGCTGGCTCCTCATTAAAGCGCTCGATGTACTGCTTACGCCAGTTTTCACTCTCAGCCACTTTTCTGAGCACGCCTTCCCAATAAGCCACTGTACTTTGTGACACACCTTGGGGCATCACAACCCCACGAACCTGTACATAGTCAATGTCAAATCCCTGCTCCTTGAAGGTAGGGACAGTTGAAAACTTGGGTAAGCGTTTAGCTGTACTGACTGCAATAGGGCGAACCGTGCCAGCCTGAATCATTCCAAGAGCCTCGCCTGGATTGAAAAGTGCAAAATCAATTCGACCGCCCAGCAACTCAGTCATGATCTCGCCCTCACCATCAAAAGGCACAACCCGAATATTGGTATTTAAGGATTTCTTAATAATATTTGACAGGATAGCTGCATCAGATGCTGCCCCAGTAGCACCAGTAGTCAGGCTCGTTGCATTCCTAAAATCACTGACGGTCTTATATTTAGACTTGGCGCTTACAACCATAATGTATGGCGAAGTAGCGATGCCAGCGATCGGCGTAAAGCTCTTGTAGTTATAAGAGGTGCCGCCACGTAATGGGGTAGTAAAAAAACTGACACTGACGGTAGCTAATGTGTAATCGTCACCCTTGCGCGCAGCAACCATTCCGTAACCTTTAGCGGATTGTGCCCCAGGCTGGTTTTCTACCAAGATTTTGACTGGCAGTAAATTGAGCTCTCCAATCACATTGGCCATCGTGCGCGCCATCACATCACTGCCACCACCTGGCCCAAACGGAACAATCATATTGAAGTTTTGACTTGGATAAGTCTGCGCTTTTACAGAAACAGAAAACACAGAAGATAGAACTACCAAATATAAAAGTACAGATTTTATGACGTATTGATACCTATTTTTTTTCAACATGGACTACTCCTATTCTGAAAATATTAGTACAAGTACTTCGCTAAGAAAATTATCTTAAAAGGTAGCCGTGGGCATCTCGCCCCTCAAACTGGCTATCTTTAGCTTCGGTAATACGGGCATCTCTCAAGGCATCATAGTTTGGAGTAAAGCCCAAACCAGGCTCTTTAGGTATATGCACTTTCCCGTCTTTGGGGTCAGGAGTGCCATTGAAGAATTGTTTGCCGGCAA
>JBIISV010000074.1:0-9162 GCA_044340835.1 Polynucleobacter sp. | reverse complement strand
GGACTGGCTAAAACATCAATCTGGCACTGTGAGTACATGTTTTGGAGATTCGCCAGCAGGGGTTGGGACATGACGGCATCACCAATCCAGTTCGGGGCAATGATCAGAATACGATGCATATGAGGTATCCCGAAACAGCGCCCCGAGTCTGGGCGCTGTTAGGCTTAGTGCCCGTGGGGCTCGGTACCAGGAATGAGTTTGTACTCAGTGCCACAATAAGGGCACTTCGCTTCACCCGTCTTAGCAAGATCTAGAAATACACGTGGATGTGAATTCCATTTCGGGGTTTTATTAGTTGGGCAATGTAGAGGCAAGTCTTTACCATTCACCATTACAACTTGAGCTTCACTCATTCTCCGATTCCCTATTACTTAACGTAAGTCAGCCAGGACTTATATTGATCATTTCTGCCATAAACTGCATCAAAGTAGGTCTTCTGAATTTTCTCGGTCATTGGGCCACGCTTGCCATCACCAATCGTACGATCATCCAGCTCACGAATAGGCGTTACTTCAGCTGCAGTACCGGTAAAGAAGGCTTCGTCTGCTGAGTACACCTCATCACGAGTAATGCGTTTCTCACGCAATTCATAGCCCAGGTCTTTAGCGATTTGAATAATCGAGTTACGCGTAATACCATCTAAGCAAGATGCAAGATCTGGGGTATAGACAATCCCGTTATTAATAATGAAGATATTTTCTCCAGAGCCTTCAGATACATAGCCTTCAGTATCTAGCAACAGAGCTTCATCGTAGCCATTGGCTGTCACTTCTTGATTGGCTAGAATAGAATTGATGTAGTAGCCCGAAGCCTTGGCTCGAACCAGTGAGGAGTTTACAAAGTGACGGGTAAATGAGGAGGTCTTAACGCGAATACCTTTATTCAGACCATCTTCGCCTAAATATGCACCCCACTCCCAAGCTGCGATAGCGGTATGGATGCTATTGCCTTTTGGGGAGATGCCTAGCTTTTGGGAGCCAATAAATATGATTGGGCGGATATAGCAAGCCTCCAGCTTATTGCTGTTCACTACTTCGATAATGCCGCTAGTGATTTCTGCAGGAGTGTAGGGCATATTCATCTGAAAGATCTTGGTCCCATTGAAGAGCCGCTTAACGTGCTCAGGCAGGCGGAAAATAGCGGTGCCTTGGGGTGTTTTATAGGCACGAATACCTTCAAAAACGCCCATTCCGTAGTGCAGGCTGTGGGTTAGCACATGAACATTGGCCTCGCGCCAGGGAACTAGCTTCCCATCGGACCAAATAAAGCCATCGCGGTCAGACATCGACATTTTCTCTACCTTTTAAATGTTTAATAAATTGGGTGATTCAATTCGGTGAAACAGGGCGCCAGACGGGGGTTTTGGCCCCCAGAACTTGGAAAGCGTCCAAGCCTTTATTGTAGAGCAGGGAGCACAGCGGGGGAGTCCAATTACTTGGGGGTGTTTAGCCTAGACGATTTAGAATGGCGTATTCCCTTTAAACCACCCAATTTACCTATTCTCATGCCGGAATCCCTCTTTAAAGTAAAGCGCCTTAGTGAACTAGCCGCAGCAGGTCTCCTGAAGGGAAAGCGGGTTTTCATTCGTGCTGACCTCAATGTTCCCCAGGATGATGTGGGTAATATTACGGAGGACACCCGCATTAGAGCCTCTATGCCCGCAGTTCAAATGTGTTTGGACGCTGGCGCGGCCGTCATGGTGACCTCTCACTTGGGTCGTCCAACTGAGGGCGAATTCAAGCCTGAGGATAGTTTGGCTCCAGTAGCCGATCGAATTGCCACCCTCTTGAATCGAAAAGTTCCTTTAGTTAGCGATTGGGTCGATGGCAGCTTTGAGCTTAATCCTGGTGATTTGGTATTACTTGAGAACTGCCGCCTCAATGTGGGTGAAAAAAAGAATAGTGATGAGCTGGCCAAGAAGATTGCCGGCCTGTGTGATGTTTATGTGAATGATGCCTTTGGTACCGCACATCGTGCCGAGGCAACCACTCATGGTGTCGCCAAGTATGCGCCCATTGCTTGTGCGGGCCCATTAATGGCTGCGGAGTTAGATGCTTTAAGTCGTGCGCTTGCAAGCCCGAAGCGTCCCTTAATTGCAATTGTGGCGGGTTCTAAAGTATCTTCTAAGCTCACCATTCTTAAAGCCCTGGCTGACAAAGTAGATGAGCTGATTGTGGGTGGCGGTATTGCTAATACTTTTATGTTGGCTAAGGGGTTGCCGATTGGTAAATCATTGGCCGAGCCAGACTTGGTTGATGAGGCTCGAGAAATTATGGAGATCATGGAAAAGCGCGGCGCACACGTCCCCATTCCTGAAGACGTTGTTGTTGCAAACGAACTTTCTCCATTAGCGCGGGCAAATCGGGTTGCCGCTGATCAAGTGGCTGATGACGATATGATTTTGGATATCGGTCCCAAGACTGCAGCACGTCTTTCTACCATGCTGGCGCATGCCGGTACGATTGTTTGGAACGGCCCATTAGGCGTATTTGAAATCGATCAGTTTGGTGGCGGCACTAAGATGTTGGCGGCAGCCATTGCGCATTCACCAGCATTTTCAATCGCAGGTGGTGGAGATACCTTGGCGGCAATTGCGAAGTATGGTATTGAGAATCAAGTAGATTACATCTCTACTGGTGGCGGCGCTTTCCTAGAGTTCTTGGAGGGTAAAACCTTACCAGCCTTTGCGGTACTAGCTGAAAGAGCGAAAGACTAAATATGTTAAGAGCAACAAAGATTATTGCTACATTAGGGCCTGCATCAGAAAAGCCGGAAGTATTGCGTGAGATGATTCGTGCAGGTGTGGATGTTGTGAGAATGAACTTTTCTCACGGCACTGTTGCTGACCATAAAGCGCGTCACGATTTGGTGCGCAGTATTTCAGCAGAAGTTGGTAAAGAAGTCGGTATTATGGCTGACCTCCAAGGCCCAAAAATTCGTGTCGGCAAATTTGCTGACAGCAAAATCCTTTTAAAAGAAGGTGCTCAATTTGTTTTGGATGTCGCATGTGAGCTAGGTAATCAAGAACGCGTTGGCCTTGATTACAAAGAACTACCGCAGGATGTAAAGTCCGGCGATCAACTCTTATTAAATGATGGTTTAGTTGTGCTTCGTGTGCAGGACGTAAAAGGTGGTGAAATCTTTACCCTCGTAGAGCAAGGCGGCCCTCTCTCTAATAACAAGGGTATTAATCGAGCAGGTGGCGGATTGACGGCACCAGCACTGACGGATAAAGATATTTCCGATTTGGATGCGGCGATTGCCATGGGCGTAGATTTTCTGGCTATTAGCTTTCCTAAGGATGGTGCGGATATGGCCTATGCCCGCAAGCTAGCAGATGCTGCGAGTAAAAAGTATGGCCTTGGAAAGGTTCGCACGATCGCTAAAGTGGAGCGTGCTGAAGCAATAGAGTGCGAGGCACTTAACAGCATTATTGCTGAGAGTGATGGCATTATGGTTGCGCGCGGGGACTTGGCTATTGAGGTTGGTAATGCCGCTGTCCCTGCTTTGCAAAAGCGCATGATTAAGCTTGCACTCGAGGCTGACAAATTTACGATTACAGCAACACAAATGATGGAGTCTATGATCAATGCTCCAGTGCCTACACGTGCTGAGGTGAGCGACGTAGCCAATGCGGTATTGGATGGTACTGATGCTGTCATGCTCTCTGCTGAATCTGCTGCCGGTATGTACCCAGTGCAAACTATCAAAGCGATGGCCGAAATTTGTGTTGAAGCGGAAAAGTCAGATCGCGTAAAGCTCGATACAGACTTCTTGGACCAAACCTTCTCTCGCATTGATCAAACCATCGCGCTAGGTGCCTTATTTACGGCACATCATTTGAATGCAAACGCGATTGCGGCATTGACTGATTCTGGCTCGACACCAGTGTGGATGAGTCGTCATAATATTCACGTACCTATTTTTGCCTTAACGTCAAAGATTGCTACTCAGCGTGCTTTAAGTACATATCGCAATGTCTTTCCGATTGGCCTGGATTACACCAAACATCGTGATACTGCTTTGCAAGAAGTAGAGGATTGCTTGAAAAAATTAGGCACCGTAAAGAAGGGCGACATTGTGGTTCTGACTTCAGGTGAGCCAATGGGTGAACCTGGCGGCACGAATTCACTCAAAATTATTCAAGTGAAGTAATTTACTTTCACCCTATTTTTTTTAAATCATTTATTACTAACATTTTAATTAAGAGATCATTATGGCTTTAGTATCTTTACGACAACTCTTGGATCACGCTGCTGAAAATGGCTATGGTTTGCCAGCATTTAATGTGAATAATTTAGAGCAGGTAACAGCAATCATGGAGGCTGCTAACGAGGCAGATTCTCCAGTCATCATGCAAGCTTCTGCTGGTGCCCGTAAATATGCTGGCGAATCCTTTTTGCGTCACCTGATTTCTGCTGCAGTAGAGGCTTATCCACATATCCCTATTGTGATGCATCAAGACCATGGTCAAAGCCCAGCAGTGTGTATGGCTGCGATTAAGAGTGGCTTTACTAGCGTGATGATGGATGGCTCTTTAGAGGCTGATGGTAAGACCGTCGCCAGTTATGAATATAACGTCGATGTTTCCAGAGAGGTGGTGAAGTTCTCCCACTCTATCGGGGTGACTGTTGAGGCTGAGTTGGGTGTTCTTGGTTCGCTGGAAACGATGCAGGGAGATAAAGAGGATGGTCATGGCGCTGATGGCAGGATGACACGTGAGCAGTTATTAACTGATGTTGAGCAAGCTGCTGATTTTGTGAAGGCAACGCAATGTGATGCTTTAGCCATTGCGATTGGCACTAGCCATGGCGCTTATAAATTTACCAAGAAGCCTACAGGTGATATCTTGGCGATTGAACGTATTAAAGAAATTCATACTCGTATCCCAAATACACATTTGGTGATGCATGGCTCTTCTAGTGTTCCACAAGAATTGCTCGCAGAGATTCGTGAGTTTGGCGGTGACATGAAAGAAACTTACGGCGTTCCGGTTGAAGAAATTCAAGAAGGCATTAAGAATGGCGTGCGTAAGATCAACATTGATACCGATATCCGTCTTGCTATGACAGGCGCTATCCGTCGCTATCTATTCGAGAATCCAAGCAAGTTCGATCCTCGTGATTACCTTAAGCCTGCTCGTGAAGCAGCCAAGAAAGTCTGTATCGCACGCTTTAATGCGTTCGGCTGTTCAGGTCAAGCATCTAAAATTAAGCCCATTCCTTTGGAGAAAATGGCCGAGCTATATAAGAGTGGCAAATTAGCTCAGATCGTAAAGTGAGATAAATATGCCAGCTTTGTACGCCACCTCAATTCAGTCGCTTCCTTTACTCTCTAAGGGAAAAGTACGCGATGTCTATGCGCTTGGTGGTGACAAGTTATTAATGATTACAACGGATCGTTTATCTGCCTTTGATGTAGTGATGGGTCAACCCATTCCTGAGAAAGGCATTGTTCTTAATCAAATGGCTAATTTCTGGTTTGCTAAGTTAGCTAATATCATTCCGAATCATTTGACAGGCATTGATCCTGAAAGTGTTGTGCCTGCTGGTGAAGTCGATCAGGTTAAAGGCCGTGCGGTAGTAGCTAAAAGACTTAAACCAATCTTGGTTGAAGCAGTAGTGCGGGGTTATCTTGCTGGTAGTGGTTGGAAAGACTATCAAGATACTGGAAAAGTATGTGGAATCGCATTACCAGCAGGCCTTGAAAATGCCCAGAAGTTACCGGCACCTATTTTTACTCCCGCTGCAAAAGCAGAGGTTGGTGAGCACGATGAAAATATCTCCTTCGACAAGGTGATTGAGATGATTGGTGAAAAATTGGCTAATCAAATTCGTGAAGTGAGTATTCGTTTGTATAAAGAAGCTTCAGAATACGCTGCGACGCGTGGAATTATTATTGCTGATACCAAGTTTGAGTTTGGCCTTGATGAAGCTGGTCAGCTAGTCTTGATGGATGAAATCCTCACGGCTGACTCTTCTCGTTTTTGGCCTGCCGAAACCTATTGTGTTGGTGCAAATCCCCCTTCTTACGATAAGCAGTTTGTCCGGGATTGGCTCGAAACGGCTATGGTAGATGGCAAACTTTGGTCAAAAACGGCCCCAGCGCCAGCCCTACCTGCGGATGTCATAGATAAAACCGCGGAGAAGTACCGCGAAGCTCTTACTCGCTTAACTAAGGCCTAATTCCTGATGCCCTAAAAAGGCTGGGATAATAGCCAATTAGATGTATTAACGATATAGATTAGGGTATTGGGAGAGGTAAATGAGCAATAAGCCAATAGTCGGGATAGTGATGGGTTCCAATTCAGATTGGGATACGATGCAGCATGCCGCTCAAATGCTTGAGCAATTTGGCATCGCCCACGAGGCTAAAGTGGTTTCTGCTCATCGTATGCCAGATGATATGTTTCAGTACGCAGAAAATGCTTCTAAAGTCGGCCTTAAGGCAATCATTGCTGGTGCTGGTGGAGCTGCCCACTTGCCTGGCATGTTAGCCTCCAAAACTATTATTCCAGTTTATGGTGTTCCAGTTGCCAGTAAATATTTACGTGGCGAAGACTCTCTTTACTCTATTGTGCAAATGCCTAAAGGTATTCCGGTGGCAACATTTGCTATTGGTGAGGCAGGCGCAGCAAATGCAGCTTTGCATGTCATCGCTAATTTAGCTATCAACGATCCTGCTTTAGCAAAGCAATTAGAAGAGTTTCGCGCGAAGCAGTCCGATACTGCACGCTCCATGAATTTGCCGGGATATTAAAAAGATGGCGGAACGTTTGGAGCCTATTTTGCCGGGCTCGTATTTAGGTATTTTAGGCGGCGGTCAATTAGGGCGAATGTTTACTCAAGCTGCGCAAGCTATGGGTTATAAAGTCTGTGTCCTTGATCCTGGAGCGGATAGTCCTGCTGGTTCGATTGCTGAAAAATATATTCAAGCTGATTACACCGACTCTGCTGCCCTAAAAGAAATGGCAGCTTTATGTAAATCTGTTAGCACTGAATTTGAAAATGTTCCCGCTCAGGCCTTAGATGAGTTGGAAGCCTTGGGGGTCTTTGTGGCACCGCGCAGTAGCTGCGTTTCTTTAGCTCAAAACCGAATTGCTGAGAAAAAGTTTTTAGCAACCTGGAAAGTAGAGACGAATATTGGTCCCGCACCTTACTGTGTGCTTGAGCATGATGCGGATATTGAGCAGGTTCCTGCGGATCTATTTCCTGGCATTCTGAAAACCGCTCGTATGGGTTATGACGGCAAAGGTCAAATAACGGTTAATGACTCTACTAGCCTGATTACTGCCTGGGCTCAATTAGATAAAGTACCCTGCGTTCTTGAAAAGAGAATGGATTTAGACTTTGAGGTATCTGCTTTAGTGGTGCGTGGCTATGATGATGGAGTAGTGGCATATCCAGTTGCTCAAAATATTCATCGCAATGGTATTTTGCATACCTCTACTGTTCCAGCGCCATCACTAAAACCCGCGCAAGAGAAGAAAATTATTGAAGCTGCTAAAGCGTTGATTCGGAAGATTGATTACGTTGGTGTTTTATGTGTGGAGTTTTTTGTACTCAAAAATGGCGACATCGTAGCAAACGAAATCGCCCCCCGTCCCCATAATTCGGGTCACTACACCATGGACGCCTGCGTCAGCAGTCAGTTTGAACAGCAAGTCAGAAGCATGGCACGCTTACCTTTGGGGGACATTCGTTTGCTAGCTCCCGTCTCTATGCTCAATCTATTGGGAGATCTTTGGTATGAGGGTGGTGAAGATAAGGTAAGAGAGCCTGCTTGGAATAAGGTGCTCGCTCATCCGGATGTCAAGTTACATTTATATGGCAAGTCTGACCCACGTATGGGTCGTAAGATGGGCCACATCAATTGCCTAGGTGAATCATTGAATCAAGCTCGTCAAAATTGCACAGCTGTCGCTGTTGAATTAGGGATCGAGCCCTAGAAATGTCTAGCGATAGTAGCGTAAAACAATCATCTGCAGCAATCGATGAGGCGGCTCAAGCTCTACGAGATGGTCGCTTAGTTGCCTTTCCGACTGAGACGGTCTATGGCTTGGGGGCAGATGCAAAAAACCGAGATGCCATCAAGAAGATTTTTGCTGCCAAGGGTAGACCTTCTAACCACCCCTTGATTGTTCACTTAGCAAGCCCTGAATATTTCGATCAAAAACGAATCGATTGGGTGCCAGTTTTAGCGCCATGGGTAAGAGATGTATCGGAAGATGCATTAAGGCTCATCAATGCTTTTTGGCCAGGTCCACTTACATTGGTCTTTAAAAAAGATAAAAGTGTTTTAAATGAAATCACAGGGAATCAGGATACGGTGGCCATTCGGGCGCCTGCCCATCCCATTGCGCAAGAATTGCTCCGTAAATTTAAGGGTGGAGTGGTTGCTCCTTCAGCCAACCGCTTTGGAAAAGTATCTCCAACAAGTGCGGCTGATGTCCGTAGCGAGTTTGAAGACGCCTTAGGCATTATGATTTTGGATGGAGGTGATTGCGAAGTTGGTATCGAATCCACCATCATTGATTTATCTTCAGGTGATCGCGCAGTCTTGTTGCGACCGGGCCTCATTACCCCCGGTGAAATTTTTGCTAAGACGGGTATCAAGGTTTATTTACTTGGTGAGGATAATATAGGCGACCAGGATCTCACTCTACCAAGAGTCTCTGGAAACCTACGCGCCCATTACGCCCCAAGCACTCCATTAAGAATGTATGCGCCAGGTATGGTATTGGATGCACTCAGTGAATTTCCGGATATCAAATCACGCGTAGCAGTTGCGGTATGGGATTCAGATTCTTCATTGGGAGAAGATGGTCATCCCTGGGCACATTTTGAAGAAGTGATTATTCCCAGTGATAGCGCTGCATTTGCAAGTCGCTTATACCGTTCTTTACGAGACTTAGATCAGCAGGGTTGGGATTTGATTCTGTTTCCAGAGCCACCAGCAGGCGAGGAGTGGGATGGTGTGCGCGATCGACTTCAGCGTGCATGTTTTGGCTCTGGTCCATCGTCTAGCAACCAAGCCAATAGTTGATCATGTGCATCTAAACCTCTCCAGGCATTGGGGTGGTTGATGAATGAGGTCACTGCATACATCTTGCCAGATTTACTCATTACATAACCCGAGATTGATCTGACATCAGCTAGAGAG
>JBIISV010000207.1:0-2661 GCA_044340835.1 Polynucleobacter sp. | reverse complement strand
GCAGATGCCGCAGACTTCGATCGAGGTTCAGCAAGAAATCGTAGCGCCGTCAATAAATCGGCTCCCCGCAGCTTTCAGCGAGCTCAAGAGATTGAAGAGTTGGCTCTCACTGAAGACCCGGAGCAGCAGCGTGCTCGTCATCGTCTAATTGGGGCGGGGGTTTTAGTTTTGCTAGCCGTTATAGGCCTTCCACAAATTTTAGACAATAAGCCTAAATCTGTGAATAACGATATTGCAATAAATATCGTCACCAGCCTACCAGCTCCAAATACTGCAATGCCCGCCACATCTGTTGATGTTCAGGCCAAGGAAAAAGAAGCAATCCAGATTAAGGACTCTGCAACTACGCCAGCACCTGAATTAAAGCCAGAAGTGAAGGTTGAAACCAAGGCGACTAGGCCAGCGATTAAAGCAAATGGTATCGGCTTGGCTACTGGCGAGGAAGTTATTGCAGCGCCAAACTCCAACCTCAAATCAGAGGAGATCCCCAAAAAAGTAGGTCCTGGTAAGTACGTCATTCAGATTGGCGCCTTCGCTTCTGAAGAAAGGGCCAAAGGTTGGATTACCAAAATGAAGGATCAAAAGATCCCGAACTATGTTCTCAACAAAGCTGCCCCCGATGGCACTACTCTTTATGTTTTAAGGGCAGGGCCATTCACTGATAAGGAAGCTGCTGAAGCTGCTGAGAAAAAAGTAAAGAATATGGGCTTATCACCCAGACTTGTTGAGGTCGGAGCGCCTTAATGGACTCTTTATCCGCCCTACAATTAACTACGGTGGACTATTTCACATTGGTTGTGTTGTTGGCATCGGCTTTGGTGGGTATTTCTAGGGGTTTATTTAAAGAGGTATTGGCGCTGGCCTCTTGGTTTGTTGCTGCTTGGGTTGCCTATCATTACACAAACTATCTCTCTACTGAATGGCTATCAACATTTGACATGGATGAGATTTTGCGCTTAGCGGTGAGTTTTTTAATCTTGTTTATTTTGACGCTCATTATTTGTGGCCTCATTGGCAATCTCATTCAAAAAGTTATCTTATCTGCCGGCCTTAGCATGACAGATCGTTTTTTAGGTTTAGTTTTTGGCCTAGCTCGCGGCGGCTTAATTATTGTCGTGATTGCTACCTTAGCAGTATTGACTCCGATTCCTCAGAGCGTAGCGTGGCAAAAAGCAATTACCCGACCTGCAGTCGATATGGCTACAGGTTTAATTAAAAGCTGGTTACCAACGGATTGGGCAAAAAAATTAGGTGATGCAATGCCTAAAGTTACACCAACCGTAACACCTTCGTTAACAATAGGGATTTAGGCTTATGTGCGGCGTTGTTGGAACAGTTTCCCACTCCCCAGTTAATCAACTGATATATGATGCCTTGTTACTGTTGCAGCATCGTGGTCAAGATGCTGCCGGTATGGCAACCATGAATGGCAATTCATTTACGATGCACAAGGCTAATGGCTTGGTACGAGATGTCTTTAGAACTCGGAATATGCGTAGCTTGTTAGGGAGTGCCGGCATTGGCCAAGTTCGCTATCCAACTGCAGGCTCTGCAAGTAGCGAAGAAGAGGCTCAACCATTTTATGTTAGTGCACCTTACGGAATTATTCTGGCGCATAACGGTAATCTTACTAATGCAGCAAGTTTGCGCGTAGAGATGGCGTATCGCGATCGCCGGCATATCAACACCAGCTCTGATACTGAAGTTCTTCTCAACGTACTTGCTGATGAATTGCAAAAAGAGACAAATAGTGCTGCCTTGGACGAGGGCGCCATGTTTAATGCTGTTACTCAAGTAACAAAGCGCGTTAAGGGCTCATACGCCGTTGTCTCTTTGATTGCCGGCTACGGCCTATTAGCTTTCCGCGATCCATTTGGTATTCGACCCTTGTGTATTGGACGTATTGATACGCCTAAGGGCCCAGAGTGGATGATTGCCTCTGAGTCTGTTGCGCTTGATGGCCTAGGCTTTACCTTTGTGCGCGATGTGAATCCTGGCGAAGCGATCTATATTGATTTGGATGGTAATTTCTATTCACGTCAATGTGTTGCTGATGCAGTCTTGGCCCCGTGTATTTTTGAGTACGTGTACATGGCTCGTCCTGATTCAACTATCGATGGCGTGACGGTATACAACGTACGTATGCGTATGGGTGATTACCTTGCTGAAAAGATTCGTAAGGAAACGATTCCAGGCGAGATTGATGTAGTGATGCCGATTCCAGATTCTAGTCGGCCAGCGGCGATGCAAGTAGCTAAGTGTCTAGGCGTTGATTATCGTGAAGGTTTCTTTAAAAATCGGTATATCGGAAGAACCTTCATCATGCCAGGTCAGGCGGTTCGCAAGAAATCAGTTCGCCAGAAACTCAATGCGATGCGAATTGAATTCAAGGATAAAACTGTATTAATCGTAGATGATTCCATAGTGCGTGGCACCACCTCATTTGAAATTGTGCAGATGGCCCGTGAGTCTGGCGCTAAGAAAGTTATTTTTGCCTCAGCTGCACCACCCGTGCGCTTTCCTAATGTCTATGGTATTGATATGCCAACTCGTAGTGAATTGGTTGCTTATGGGCGCACTGACGAAGAGATCAATAAGATGATTGGTGCTGATCAATTAATCTATCAGAGCGTTGAGGATATGAAGCAGGCTGTGAAGGAT
>JBIISV010000206.1:0-2671 GCA_044340835.1 Polynucleobacter sp. | reverse complement strand
TCGCCTAGCCCAAGACAGATTAAAGGTTGCGAGACTTGCGCTTGAGCTTGTTCACTTCGTTCAACAACTCTTTGCGCTCTGCATCGCCTAAGTTATCGCTACCATCTAAACGGCGCGCACCATCAAATCGCTTATCCCAGTAGAGGCTACTAAGATCATCTACACGCACGCTAGTGCCTTTAGAGGGGGAGTGAATAAATTTGTTGTCACCAACATAAATGCCAACATGAGAAAAAGTTAAACGCATCGTATTGAAGAACACCAAATCACCAGGCTGCAACTCTTCACGAGTAATCGGCTTGCCTACGCGACTCATTTGAGTAGACTTACGCGGCAACAAAAAGCCTAACTTGTCTTTAAAGACATAACCAACAAAACTACTGCCATCCAAACCAGATTGAGGCAATTCAGCATCCCAGCGATAACGCACACCGATGACTTCCATCGCGCGGTTAATCAATTCATCTGATTTAACAGTAACGGAATCGGCTAAGCGATCAGAAACGCGCACGAAATAAGACTTACCCGCCTGAAACACACTTTCTTTGGGAGTCTCTTTAGCCAGCTCAGCGCTAGATTCTTTTGCAGCATCAGGCGTGGCATCCGCCGCCATCCCTGGAAGAGCCGCAAGCGCGAATGCAAGCATCACAGCCATTGGCAGTTGCTTCACAAATGCTGAAGGGAGGTTTTTTTGAAGTGACATCGCTCTATTCTAGCAAAGAAGCCTTATTTAACCAAGCTCTAGCATTTAATCTAACCCATTGTTTTCAATGGAGTATTTACCATTATTGTGCATGAATGCACCAAATGAGCGCCTAGATGGGGTGATTTTAGAAAGTTTCTAAGTCAGTTCAGCAGCGGTAAAAAGGGCTTTGGTATAGGCCTGACGTGGATGCTGAATCAAAGTCTCGGTATCCCCAAACTCCACTACTCGGCCTTCTTTGAGAACCATAATCTCATGTGACATTGCCCGAATCACTGCCAAGTCATGGCTAATCATGAGATAGGCCAAGTTGTATTTTTTCTGGAGCTCAGTCAGTAAGGCGAGTACTTGTTTTTGAATCGATACATCTAAGGCTGAAGTTGGCTCATCCAAGACTAAGATCTGCGGTTTCAGAATCAAGGCCCGGGCAATCGCAATTCTTTGCCTTTGACCGCCAGAAAATTCATGGGGGTAACGCAAGAGTGCTGAGCGATCTAACCCGACTTCTCGCAAAATGTCCAGGACTCGAGACTCACGCTCGGTTGCAGACAATTGGGGGAAATGAACATCTAGTCCCTCTGAAACAATTTGCATCACAGTCATGCGTGGAGACAGTGAGCCAAATGGATCCTGAAAAATGACCTGCAAGCTCGAGCGCATAGCCCGACGCTCTTCCGGTTTCAGCTTCCGCCAATCATTACCGAGCACATCTACCTCGCCAGTAATCTGTGCAGTAGAGTCGCCCAGCAAACCTAAGATGGCCATTCCTAAGGTCGTCTTCCCTGAACCAGATTCGCCAATGACACCAATCGTCTGCCCTTGTTTAAGCTCAAAGCTCACTTTACGAAGTACCTCATGCCTAGGTGATTTTTTAAACCATGCAACCGACTCAGTTCCTGGATAAGAAACGCATAAGTTATCCGCCTTCAAGAGGGCCGGCGCCAAAGGCATGACTGGGGCAAGATTACGCACAGGCTGACTATTGACCAAAGCTTTTGTATAAGGATCTTCTGGATGCTTAAACACTTGCGTAGTGAGGCCCACTTCTATGAGCTTGCCTTGATTGAGTACGGCAACTCTTTGAGCAAAATGCTTTACCAAATTCAGATCATGGGTGATGAGCAAAATCGCCATGCCACCATCATCCTTAGACTCTTCTTGTAGCTCTTTCAGTAAATCTAAAATCTGTAGACGCAAGCTCACATCCAAAGCAGTAGTAGGCTCATCAGCAATCAGCAGTCTTGGCTTACAAGCCAGAGCCATTGCAATCATGGCGCGTTGACGCTGCCCACCGGACAATTGATGTGGATAAGAGTGGAAGCGTTTGTCTGGCTGAGGGATACCCGTCTTTTTGAGCAAATCAATCGCTGCAGACATGCAATCTGCTTTAGAAATGAGGGGTTGATATACCTGTACCGCCTCCACGATTTGATTGCCGATGGTAAATAAAGGATTGAGCGCAGTCATTGGCTCCTGAAATACCATCGCAATCTCACGACCCCGAATCTCTCGAATATCCTGCATTGGCAGTGATAGCAAATCGACTGAATTGTCACTAGTGTGCTCGTCTAATTGCTTGTCTAATTGCTTCTTTGAATACTTGCTACCACTCCATAGAATACGGCCAGAAGTTTTAGCGCCTTCTGGCTCAAGCCTTAACGGTGCAAGTGCAGTAAGCGTCTTACCAGAGCCAGATTCGCCAACGAGAGCCACTCGCTCGCCTACCCCAATCTCTAAATCTAAATGACTAACAGCAAACTTCTCACGGCGACCAGAGCCAAAAGAAATCGAGAAATCTTCATAGCGCAGCAAGGGGGCTAATGATTTATTGGGGCTATTGGCTGCACTCATGAGCGCCCTCCACTCATAGGGCCTGACTTACGAGAATCGAATGCATCCCGCAAAGCCTCGCCCATGAAAGTCAGCAAAAGTAATGTAGCAACTAACACCACAAATGTTGAGAGTGAA
>JBIISV010000073.1:0-9324 GCA_044340835.1 Polynucleobacter sp. | reverse complement strand
GGTTAGTCGGGATAGATGCTCAGAAGCAATTCCTGGGCCACTATCTGTTACAGAAAACTCACCCTGTCCTTCAGGATTGGTAAGCCATTTAGCAGTAATCTGACCAGCATCAGGAGTGTATCGAATCGCATTTGATACCAAATTACTGAATGCAGAAAGAATTTCCCGCTCCTCACCCATTAAATTAGAGGGCGAAGCTATTTCAAAATTAAGCACATGACGACCATGCGAGAGCGCCTCTGCATCATTCTTCAGCAAAGCCATCAGAGTAGGAATCTTGATTACCTGCATCGGCGCAGGCAAAGTATTGGCCTCCAGATTAGCCAAGGTTAATAAGTCCTCCACAAGACTTTTCATTCTTTGAGATTGGGAAATCATCATATCAAAGTACTGATTTTGTTTTTCCTTATCTAAATCTAAGGATTGCATCGTTTCTAAGAAGCCCATTAAGACGGTAATTGGAGTTCTCATTTCATGCGAAACATTAGCAACGAAATCTCGACGCATCGCATCAGCTTTTTGTAAATCCGTCACATCCTGAATTAGCAAGAGATGTCGATTATCACCAAACGGAAAGGCCTGTAACATGAGGCTGAGATTTGATCCCTGCCCCATACGCTCTAGAAGTAAAGGCTCTTCAAATTGACGCTTATAGAGATACTGTACAAACTCTGGGCGACGAATCAGAAAGTTAATTCTTTGTAATACATCACGTTTAAAACTCAAACCAAAGAAACGCTCAGCAATACCATTGCACCATTCAATTTGGTCCTGATCATCCAGCATCACAATACCGTTAGGAGAAGCCTGAAATGCCTCGATAAAACGATCATGTTGTTTTTCAATCGATCGGATTTGTTGCTTGAGATTGCGAACTAAACGCTGCAGACGGAAGAAAACCTCTTCCCAGTAACCACTAGGTAGTGGCATTGATTCAACAGAATCCTCCGAAATAAATCTTCGCAGGCGGGCTAAATTGATATAGGAATAAATGAGCGGGATTGACAAAATGACAATTCCAGAGGCGATGCCTGCCAATGGGCCCATATTGTTTAGGGCAATATATCCGGCCAGAAATGCTAGGAAAATAAGTAGAATAAAACGAGGAATAACGGATAACATAGGACAATCTTAGAGCATCTGGATAGCTTAGCCAGAAAACCTAATGATAAGGCCTATTTGATTAGGTTTGGGTTGGGATCTTCGTAATACGGTAACCACTTCCCCGAACTGTTTCAATAAAGCGATCACAATCAAAAGGAGCCAAGGCAGCCCTCAACCTTTTTATATGGACATCGACCGTACGCTCCTCGATATAGACCTCATTACCCCATACCTTATCTAGTAAATTGGCTCTGGAGTGCACTCTTTCAGGGTTAGCCATCAAAAATTGTAGCAATCGATATTCAGTAGGCCCCAATGTCACCGACTGAGGATCCGTATTGGGCCAAATAGCCGTAACTCGATGAGAGGATGGCTCTAATCTTAAAGGTCCAACAGCTAGGGGCCCAGTATCTTCGATAGAAGTTTGGCGACGTAAAAGTGCTTTCACGCGCGCAACCAATTCCTTTGGAGAAAAGGGCTTAGTAACATAATCATCTGCCCCAGAATCTAAGCCTAAGACCTTATCGGACTCTTCACTTTTAGCAGTCAGCATGAGAATAGGTAAAAAACGGGTACGGTCATTATTGCGCAACTCTTTTGCAAACTGGACGCCGGACTTGCCCGGTAGCATCCAATCCAAAATCAATAAGCTGGGTAGCTCGTCGCGCATCATATGTAATGCAAGATCAGTTTGAATTGCCCTATCTACATCGTAACCAGCATGAGTTAAATTAATTGCAATCAATTCTGCAATAGAGGGCTCATCTTCAACAATCAATATGCGGTGAGTCATTATTAATTCCGTATGGGTATGACTTATTCTTTATTTGCCTCACGAACCAAATCTGCATGAGGTATGTGACGCACATCTGAACCTTTGGCAACATAGATAACGAATTCAGCAATATTTTTTGCGTGATCCCCAATACGCTCAATTGCTTTAGCAATAGTTAACATATCTAAACCAGTAGAAATAGTATGCGGATCTTCCATCATGTATGAAATCAGCTTACGCACAAAGCCTCTGAATTCCTCATCAATTTGACGATCCTCCGCAACCACCTCTGCAGCTGCAACCGTGTCCAAGCGGGCAAAAGCATCTAAACTACGGCGCAATAGAGAAATTGCCATTTGCCCAGACAAACGAATCTCGGCAACGTTAATATTGTGAGCGGTATTAGCCTCAATTAATCGTTTTGTTCTCTTGGCAACGCGCTCAGCCTCATCACCAGCACGCTCTAAATTCGTAATGGCTTTAGATACTGCCATGACCAAACGAAGATCTCGTGCAGTAGGCTGACGCCGGGCAATTAACTCAGTACAAGCTGAGTCTATCTGAATTTCTAGATCATTAACGAGCTTTTCATTTTGAATCACGATATTGCATGTCTCAATATCCATTTGCGTAAAGGCACGCATGGCTGTTGAGATCTGAGATTCAACAAGGCCGCCCATTTCCAGCAAACGACTAGAGAGGGAATTTAAATCAGCATCAAATTGTGATGAAAGGTGTCTATCTGGCATATATTTCTCCAATTAACCGAAACGGCCGGTAATGTAATCCTCTGTTTCTTTACGCTTTGGCTTGATAAAGATCTCATCGGTTTTACCGTACTCAATCAAGCTCCCAAGATACATATAAGCAGTGTAATCGGATACGCGAGCTGCCTGTTGCATATTATGTGTCACGATCGCAATCGTATATTCATGCTTCAATTCGTGAATTAATTCTTCGATCTTTCCTGTAGAGATGGGATCTAGAGCTGAAGTTGGTTCATCGAGCAAAATAACTGATGGCTTTACTGCGACAGCACGAGCAATACAAAGGCGTTGTTGCTGCCCACCTGAGAGAGATAAACCACTTTGACTTAGCTTGTCTTTCGCTTCATTCCACAAGGCCGCCTTATTTAAAGCCCACTCAACACGCTCATCCATTTCAGATCGTGAGAGCTTTTCATAAAGACGCACTCCAAATGCAATGTTCTCATAGATAGACATCGGAAATGGTGTTGGCTTTTGAAAAACCATACCAATTCGCGAACGTAGTAGATTGAGATCCTGTCCAGGCTCTAAGATATTCTGGCCATAGAAGTTAATCTCTCCTTCGGCACGCTGACCAGGATAAAGATCGTACATCCGATTCAAGGCTCTCAGCAAAGTCGATTTACCGCATCCTGAAGGGCCAATGAAGGCGGTGACTTTGCTCTCTTCAATATCTAAATTAATCTCTTTTAGGCCGTGGAAAGATCCGTAGAAAAAATTTAGGTTGCGCACTTCAAGTGCATTTTTTGCCGTGGCTTGTGATTGTTGGTTTATCGTTTCGTTCATTCCCACCCCTTGACTATCGATATGATTTAAGTCAAACATTGTTTTCATATTGCTCATCATCCTTGGACTTTCTCACGAAATACGACCCGAGCTAAAATATTTAAGCCCAATACAGTAAGCGTAATTAATAGTGCGCCACTCCAAGCCAAATTAACCCAGTTGTCATACGGACTCATTGCGAACTGGAAGATGACGACCGGTAAATTTGCCATTGGGGCATTCATATTCGTAGAGAAAAACTGATTATTAAGTGCAGTAAACAATAAAGGTGCGGTTTCGCCACTAACACGAGCCAAGGCTAGCAAGATACCCGTTATTACTCCACTTTTTGCAGCCCTTAAAGTAATCATAAAGGCTACTTTCCATTTTGGCGTACCCAAAGCATAAGCTGCCTCACGCAAGCTACCGGGAACTAAACGCAACATATTTTCAGTTGTTCGCACTACTACTGGAATGGCAATCAAGGCTAATGCAATCGTACCCGCCCAGCCGGAAAAGTGCTTTACCTGTGCAACCACAATGGCATAAACAAACAAGCCAATCACAATCGATGGAGCAGACAGCATGATGTCAGTAACAAAGCGGGTTACCGAAGCGACTTTACTTCTATCGCCATACTCAGAAAGATATAAACCAGCTAGCACACCAATTGGAGTGCTGATTAAGGTGCAGCTAGCCACAATCATGAGACTACCGACAATCGCATTGGCTAAACCACCACCCTCAGATCCAGGAGCGGGCGTGCTATTCAGAAATATACCTAAGTTAATCGAGGAAAATCCCTTGATAAACAGAATACTCAAAATCCATAATAGGAAAGCCATACCAAGCGTCATAGCCAAAGTAGATAGGATTAGGCCAATCTTATTGGCGCGCTTGCGTTTGGCAAAAATAATAGGATTGATATTTGATAGGCCCTTCATGTTTTCAGCCCCTGTTTTTTCTCCATGCTCGCCAACATCCATTTGGCAATAGCTAAGACAATGAAAGTAATCATAAATAGAGCAAGGCCAAGAGCAAACAAAGAGGAGTAATGAGGTCCAAGCTCAGCCTCTCCAAATTCATTTGCCAATGTAGAGGCAATTGAATTACCCGGTGCAAATAAAGATGGGGATAGACGATGGGCATTGCCAATCACAAAAGTGACTGCCATGGTTTCTCCAAGCGCTCTACCCAATCCAAGCATAATGCCACCAATAACACCTGCCTTGGTATAAGGAAGCACAACATTCTTAACCACCTCCCAAGTAGTGCAACCAATACCGTAAGCGGACTCTTTCAATACAGGCGGAACGATTTCAAAAACATCACGCATCACAGAGGCAATAAAAGGCAGGATCATCATCGCCAAAATAAGTCCAGCACAAAGAATGCCGATGCCATTAAACGCGCCAGAAAATAGAATTCCCAATCCTGGAATTTGACCAAGTGTGGCAGCTAATGTGGGCTGGATGTAATCAGCAAACAAGGGGGCAAAGATGAAGAGGCCAAACATCCCATAGATGATTGAAGGCACGGCAGCAAGTAACTCAACTGCAGTCCCTAATGGTCTTCGCAAGGAGCTTGGACATAACTCCGTTAAAAAGACTGCAATACCAAAACTTAAAGGTACCGCAATTAACAAGGCAATTAAGGAGGTGATGATAGTTCCATAGATCGCAATTAATCCGCCGAACTCACCATTCACAATATCCCACTCTTTAGTAAAGAAGAATGCAATACCAAACTTATCGAGTGCAGGCCAAGCATTAATAATGAGTGAGATGATGATGCCAATCAAAGCAATCAGCACCGATAAAGCAAAAAACTGGGTAATTGCATAAAACAAAAAATCTTGAATACGCTGTAACTTAGCGATACGAAGCGCCTGAGGCGTCGGAGCTGAGTGGGACTGGGTCGATTCAATCATAAATTGTACTTATTTAAATAATGAAACAGCTCCATTTTAGTGGAGCTGTTATCAAGCGATGATCAAGAAATGTGAATCATCAAAATTTACTTAGTTGTAATCTTCGAAAACACATTCTTACGAATAAAGTCTGTTGTTACATCAGGCATTGGAACATAATCCAACTCTTCAGCCATCTTTTTGCCTTCTTTAAATGCAAAATCAAAAAACTTGATGACTTCAGCAGCATTTGCCTTGTTATCTGGATTCTTATACAGAAGTATGAAAGATGCGCCAGTAATAGGCCATGACTTAGCACCAGAAGTATTGGTGATAAATGTACCCATTCCTGGAATCTTTGCCCAATCAGTTCCCGCTGCTGCAGCTGCAAAGGTGGCGTCATCAGGGCGGACAAATTGACCATCTTTATTCTTCATCGAAACACTAGTCATTTTATTTTTCTTGGCATAAGCATACTCAACGTAACCAATAGCACCTTTAACACGAGATACGTTTGCTGCAACACCTTCGTTACCCTTGCCACCAACAGATGAGGTAGCAGGCCATTTAACCGCTGCGCCCTCACCGACAGCATCTTTCCAATTCTGGCTCACCTTAGCTAGATAGTTTGTAAAAATTGCAGTGGTTCCAGAACCATCAGCACGATGCACTACTGTAATTGGTAAATCAGGCATTTTCATGCCGGGATTATTCAACACAATACGTTTATCGTTCCAGTTAACGATGACACCCTGAAAAATATCAGATAGGGTGTCTGGCGATAACTTCAGTTCGTATGGCTTTACGCCTTCAACGTTAATTACCGGCACCACTCCGCCAATGATTGCAGGAAACTGAACCATGCCATCTTTTTCTAAGTCTTCAAATTTCACTGGATTATCAGTTGCACCGAAATCAACCGTTTTCGCTTTAATTTGCTTGATACCACCTGAAGAACCAATCGATTGATAATTTAAATTCGATCCTGTTTTTGCTTTATAGGCTTCGGCCCATTTGGCGTAAATTGGGTAAGGGAATGTTGCGCCAGCGCCGGTCATATCAGCTGCAAAGGCAACCGGGGCAAATGAAATCGCGCTAATCACTAACGCTTTTTTTAAGAATGAGTTCATGTCGATCGTTCCTTGAATTGTTAACGCAACATTGCGATAGGTGAACAATAAGAGATTAATATGACGCTTTGATGACAAGCGTTTTAATAAGAATTAACTCAATAAAATCAATAGATTATGAGATTGGAACTAGATTAGCGATATCCTTAGCTGCACTCATCGCTAGATTAGCATCTTGAGCCTCAACCATGATACGTAAGACGGGTTCAGTACCTGAAGCGCGAATGAGCACCCTACCGACGCCCTTGAGTCCACTCTCAACCTGGACGATCTTAGATGCAAGAGTGTTATCAGACTTCCAGTCGTAACCGGCCTTGAACTTAATATTCAGAAGAACTTGGGGGTAGATCTTAACGGAATCTAGCAGTTGAGCCAAGCTCTTCTGACTTTGGCTCATCGCTGCTAGTACCTGCAATGCGGCAATCGTGCCGTCGCCAGTCGAGTGTTGGTCTAAGCAAAGCAAATGGCCTGAGCCCTCACCGCCAATAATCCAGCCTTTTTGTTTAAGTAACTCTAAGACATAACGATCCCCGACATTAGCACGCTCAAATCCAATACCCAGACCTTTGATAGCATTTTCTACGGCAAGGTTCGTCATTAAGGTGCCTACCACTCCACCGATGGCTTGGCCACGATCGATACGATCTTTTGCTAATACATAGAGAAGTTCATCACCATTAAACAATCTGCCAGAAGCATCAACCATTTGCAGACGATCAGCGTCACCATCTAAAGCGATGCCCAGATCAGCGCCTACCTCTTTTACCTTCTCAATTAATGCAGTAGGAGCAGTAGCACCACAGCCATCATTAATATTGCGGCCATTCGGATGAACCCCAATTGAAATTACTTCTGCGCCTAACTCATGAAAGACGTGAGGGGCAATATGGTACGCAGCACCATTAGCGCAATCCACTACCAACTTCATACCTTTGAGGTTAAGCTCCCCAGGAAAGGTAGATTTACAAAATTCAATATAGCGACCAGCAGCATCATCGATCCGAAAGGCTTTACCCAATTCTTTTGAGCTAACACAGCCCATGGGTTTTTCGAGCTCCGCCTCAATAGCAAACTCAAACTCATCCGTCAATTTGCCACCCACAGCAGAGAAAAATTTAATACCGTTGTCTTGATAGGGATTGTGAGAAGCAGAGATCACTACGCCAGCCGATAAACGCAGTGCTTTTGTCAGGTAAGCAACCCCGGGAGTGGGCATTGGGCCACACAGCATGACATCAACGCCAGCAGCAGCGAAGCCTGCTTCTAAAGCAGCCTCCAGTAAATAACCTGAGACGCGCGTATCCTTGCCAATTAAAATCTTACAACGCTCACCAGGTTTTGCATTGCGATTGAGCACTTTTCCAGCAGCATAGCCAAGGCGAGTAATGAACTCTGGAACAATCGGAAATTGCCCCACTTCACCACGAATGCCATCGGTACCAAAGTATAGTTTTTTCATAGTTTTGATTATAAAACTTGGGGTCTTTTGAGTGACCGAGTTAGTCCTGAACAGCTTCCCAGATCTTCAGGGAATCTACCGTCTCCTGGACATCATGGACTCGGATGATGCGAGCACCCCGATCAGCAGCCATAATGGCAGCAGCAATGCTAGGTGCTACTCGCTCATGGGTATCGAGACCCGTTAACTTGCCCAGCATGGATTTACGAGAAATCCCTGCCAGTACTGGATAACCTAAATGGGAGAATTGATCAAAATGGGCTAGCATCTTCAGATTGTGCTCTAGGCTTTTGCCAAAACCAAACCCGGGATCGATCGCAATTCTATTTGCAGCAATACCTTGATCCTCTAGCAAGATAGCTCGCTCTTGCAAAAATGCGATTACTTCTGCAACTACATCTTGATACTCAGGATCAAATTGCATCGTTTGTGGATCACGTTGCATGTGCATGAGTACAAGTCCACACTGCTTTCCTGATGCCTCTTTATCGTGTTCAAGAACAGCCTCAACAGCACCCTTTTGCCTAAGCGCCCAGATATCATTTACACAGTCGACACCCGCCCTTAGGGCTTGACGCATTGTTTCTGCTTTATAGGTATCAATTGAGAGTGCGACACCGCAATCTTTTAAAGCATCAATCACTGGCAAGACACGATCTAACTCTTCTTGCAGCGAAACCGGTTCAGCCCCCGGGCGAGTAGATTCTCCGCCGATATCGATGATATCTACGCCATGGTCGATCATGAGTTCGGCTTGGGTAATCGCATCGCCTACAGTGCGGAACTTGCCGCCATCAGAAAATGAATCTGGTGTGGCATTCAGAATGCCCATCACTAGCGGACGCTGACGTTTACTAAAATCAAAAAGAAAACGCCCGCAACGCCATGTTGCGGGCAGATTTTGCTCGATCACCTAAAGCTAACTGAGATCGAATTAAGCAGTCGCGGGAGTGGCGCCTGCAGCAGGACCTGGTGTGCTACCAGCTGAATTACCAAACTGAGTTGCTGGAGGCGGCTTAGGAGCGCGAGGTGGACGACCCTCCATGATGTCAGTGATCTGCTCAGCATCAATGGTTTCCCACTCAAGCAATGCAGCGACCATGGCTTCGACCTTGTCACGGTTTTGCTCCAGAATCGATCTTGCCAAAGCATACTGACTATCCACCAAAGCACGAATCTCAGCATCTACTTTTTGCTGGGTCAACTCAGAGACTGTTTTAGTGCTGTTACGCCCAAAGATACTTTCAGACTCTGTATCCACATAAACCATTGTGCCCAAGCTATCACTCATACCGTAACGCGTCACCATATCACGCGCCATTTTTGTAGCACGTTCAAAATCATTTGAAGCACCAGTACTCATGGAATGCAAGAACACTTCTTCGGCTGCACGACCGCCGAACAAAATCGCCAAT
>JBIISV010000072.1:0-9385 GCA_044340835.1 Polynucleobacter sp. | reverse complement strand
TCTGATTTATTGCGCCCATCTCTTGAGGATGGCGCTATTGGAATGAAGGAAATAATATGTATCAAACTCATCAGCCATTGGCTAAACAAAAGCAAATCTATGTTTTGATCGCTGGACTCATCTGTTCCAACGTCCTCGCTCAATCTCAGCCCTCTCTAGAAATTACTGCTACAGGGTCACAAGAGGCTGCTCAAAGTATTTTGACGCCCACCAAGATTCTGCAGGGTAATGAACTCCTCGACAAACTGGGCACCACCCTAGGAGCAACTATTGGTAATGAGCTGGGGGTATCCCAAACCGGTTATGGACTTGGCGCCTCGCGACCAGTCATGCGCGGTCTTGATGGTCCTCGAGTGCAAATTCTACAAAATGGTCTATCCGTTGGAGATGTCTCTGCCATCTCTGCAGATCATGCCGTTGCAAGCCCGGTTGCCAATGCACGCCAAATTGAAATCTTGCGCGGAGCTGCTGCTTTAAAGTACGGCTCAGGGTCTAGCGGTGGTTTGGTGAACGTGATCAATGATCGCATTTTGACTAACTTACCAGAGCAAGCAACAGGGGCGGTGAACACCAGTTATGACACCGTCAGTAATGGCCGAGCTGCCTCGGGCGTGATTGAGGGCTCGGTGGGATCGGTTGCAGTCCATGTGGATACAGCAATTAATAATAATCAGAATTATCGAATTCCAGGAAACTCCATTCAAGGCGGGCCCAATCAAGTTTGGAATATTCCCGGCCATCCATTTGAAGGTGCTCAGAACTACACCGGAAAATTACCCAATTCTTTCAATAACCAAAATAACCTAGGTGCTGGAGTCTCTTATATTGGCAAGTCGAGCTATACAGGTATCTCAGTAGAGCGATTGAATAACAACTACGGCATTCCCACTGTGGAAGGCGGAATGATTGCGCAGTCACAAAATCGCTATGATTTTCAACACCAGACCCGCGATCCGTTTGCTGGGTTCTCCTCACTGAAGTTCAGCGCCGCGAATAGCAACTACAACCATACGGAATTTAGTATTGATGCAGATACTGGATACACGCCAGCGGCACTATGGAAAAATATTGCTAATGAGTTTCGCCTAGACCTGGCACATAAGCAATTTATGGGCTGGAAAGGTAACTTTGGTGCTCAGGTAACAAGGTCTTCAGTTGAAGCCACTGAAATTGAAACCGGTAACTACGCTATCCTTCCCTCGACCAAAACCAACTCTAATGCCCTCTTTTGGATTGAGGAAGGTCGTTGGGGTGCACTCCAAGGCAATCTAGGGCTGCGGTACGACGCGGTATCGCAAAACCCCAACCAAGTGAGTGAATTTCAAAATCCAGGTGCAGAACCAGAACCTAACCCTACAACACCCAATCTAGAAAATCGTAACTTTAATCTTCTGTCCTATTCAGCGGGCGGCCTATGGAACTTTACCAACGACTATGGCGCTGGACTGTCCTATACCGTGTCCCAAAGGGCCCCAAGCGCAGCCGAACTCTATTCATACGGCATACATGAGTCCACAGCAACATTTTCGGTTGGTAACTCGAATCTCAACAAGGAGACATCGCACAACTTGGAGTTCAATATTCAAAAGACAGTAGGTAAGGTGCGCGGAAAGGTAAATGCATATGTCAATAAGTTCAATAACTACATTTATGGTTTTTATACCGGACAAACTGCTGAGGCGGCTGAAGAATTTTCGGTTGTCGTTGCTCAACAAGCAGCCACTACCATCAGAGGCGCTGAAGCCGAACTGACCTACAACTGGAATCAATTTGGTAGCGGCGCCCGTTTATTTGCCGACGCCTCACAAGGTACTTTTGATGCAGGCGGTAACTTACCTTTGCAGCCTGCGCCTCGAGTGGGCTTACAGCTTGCTCATCAGAAAAATAAATGGCTAGCCAATGCCAGCTATACCTACAGCTTTGAACAGAACCGACTAGCCTCTTGGGAAGTGGGTCCTGCACCAAGCTACAACTTACTCAATGCCGGGATTTCTTATAGCGAGAAGATTAAGGATGTGAATTGGACTGTGTATCTCAATTTAAAGAACCTGCTCAATGAGCAAATTCGATATGCCACCACACCAATGGCAGTGAGACTTTATGCACCTCAGCCTGGTAGAAGCTTAATGCTAGGTTTGAGAGGTACTTTTTAATAGACTTCAGGCACATACAAAGCGCGGGGCACTGGTCCGCGCAAGTAATCTGGATTATGAACACGAGCGGGCAAGGTAATTTCTGGGTGATCGATTTCTCTGTAAGGGATTTGATCGAGCAAATGGGTAATGCAATTTAAGCGTGCCTTTTTCTTATCATTGGCAGCAACCACCCACCAGCGCGCCTCTGGAATATTTGTCCGCTCTAACATCGTCTCTTTTGCCTTGGTATAAGCCTCCCAGTGACGACGGGCATCTAAATCCATTGGACTTAATTTCCACTGCTTTAGGGGATCATGAATACGCATCATGAAGCGGCTATATTGCTCATCATCAGAGATAGAGAACCAGTACTTAATCAAGATAATTCCGGAGCGGATAATCATGCGCTCAAATTCTGGGACTGTACGTAAAAACTCTTCGTACTCGTCATTGGTACAAAATCCCATTACTTTTTCTACACCAGCACGGTTGTACCAGCTGCGATCAAATAGGACAATCTCGCCGCCAGCGGGTAAATTAGAAACATAACGCTGGAAGTACCATTGCGTTTTTTCACGCTCGCTCGGTGCAGTCAAGGCAACCACTCTACATACACGGGGATTTAATCTTTGGGTGATACGCTTAATAGCTCCACCTTTACCGGCAGAATCGCGACCTTCAAACAATACTGCAACTTTCAGCTTATTCTCTACCACCCAGTCTTGGAGTTTTACTAACTCCCCCTGAAGGCGGAACAACTCCTTAAAATAGACATGGCGAGGAATTACTGATCCACTACCACCATCTTGGGATAGACGACCATCATCAAGCTCCATCTCAAGCTCTTCATCCATGCTGTCTAAGATTTCTTCTTGAGCCCGCTTGTACCACTCAGCCATCTCTTGATGTTTCGACGTCATTTCATCCCCTAAAACAATAGTCCCTTTGTATCCCAAGGATATGACACTTTTATTACAAACGCCCTTTAAAGACTATTGGCAATGCTTTCCTGACAGTAAATTGCCACTAGCTTACGATCTAGATGAAGCTGAGGACCGCCAGGATAGCTAGGAAAAATGGTAATTTGAGCCAGTAAAGGACGGCTTTTAATCATATTCGACATCGACTCTAGTAGACCCATATCCCCAATAAAAGCAGGGGATTGACTTCTTTCTTTACTATCATTGAAGAAATATTGAATGGCGAGCGGAAACACGGGCGCCTGAGCGGCAATAGCGGACTCAAAAAGATTGGGCTTGAAGGGTAAAACAGAATCGCCAATGGTTGAGGTTCCTTCTGGAAAGATGCAGATGGATTCTTTTTTTAATACCTCAGCCATTTGCTCAACTACTTTTCTTGCATGTCGAGCGCTATCTCTGCGAATAAATACGGTGCCTAATTGTTTAGCCATCCAGCCAAAGATAGGCCACCCCTCCACCTCTGACTTCGCTACAAAACGAATCGGCTTAAATGCATTAATCACATGAATATCCAACCATGAGATATGGTTAGAAGCCATCAGATGTGGGGCATTTTCTAGTAAATGAGCGCCATGCACCATCAGCTCGATATTAAAAATCCTCAGAAGACGCCTTGACCACTCCTGTATTTTTTGATCTTTTCTTCTTCGATCTAAAAATGGAAAAATAATAGAGAGCGTACCGACACCACAAAGAACATGAATCCAAATCTGCATCCAGACCCAAATATGCGGGGTCTTTGGCGCCTTGACTGATTTTGGTTCTTGGGAAAAGTTTTTCATAATTAAACATGAATATAAATCATGTCATCAAATTGACTTAAAACTGTCATGAAGATTACATGATGAGCGGGCTTAATGCTTACTCATGATGCATTACAGAGCTATCTGGATTTCAGATGTACACCTAGGAACATCAGGGTGTCAGGCACACTACCTCCTCGATTTTCTGAAACACAATGAAGCAGATCGGTTTTATTTGGTTGGTGACATTATCGATGGCTGGCGCCTGAAACAGTCTTTTTATTGGCCTCAAGCCCATAATGACGTAGTTCAAAAGTTATTACGTAAGGCCCGAAAAGGGACTGAAGTTATCTATATTCCCGGGAATCATGATGAAGCAGCTCGGCAATATTTCGGTATGTCGTTTGGTGACATCCAAGTACAAGAAGAAGTGATTCATACCACCTTAGATGGCCGCAAACTTTGGGTTACCCATGGCGATCTATTTGATGGCGTAATGCAATATGCGCGGTGGCTTGCATATGTCGGTGACTCCCTATACTCCTTCATTTTGTACATTAACCGCTATTTTAATATGTTGCGCGTGAGGATGGGATTACAGTACTGGTCCCTCTCCCAATATCTCAAGCATCAAGTAAAAAATGCTGTTAGCTATATCGCAGACTTTGAACACATCATGGCTAGAGAGGCTCGCTTAAGAGATTGTGATGGTGTAGTTTGCGGCCATATTCATAAAGCTGAAATTAGAGAAATCGATGGGCTGCTCTATTGCAATGATGGCGATTGGGTAGAAAGTCTATCTGCCTTAGTTGAAACCACTGAAGGTGAACTCAAAATTATTTACTGGACCCATATTAAAGGGGATCCAGTGGAGGCAGTAAGCACTCCAGAAATTATCCGTCGATCTGCTGTTGAAGAACTTATCCAAGAGGCTAGCGTATGAAAATTATGATCATCACTGATGCATGGGATCCGCAGGTGAATGGCGTTGTCAGAACACTTAAACAGACTCGTGCTGAACTAATCGGCATGGGGCATGAAGTTGAAATGATTACGCCAAATGGCTTTAAGTCGATTCCCTGCCCCACTTATCCTGATATTGCGCTCTCTTTATTTCCCGGCAAAGAAGTTGCTCGCAGAATCAAAGCCTTCGCTCCTGATGCAGTTCATATCGCTACGGAGGGCCCTTTAGGTTTATCAGCTCGTGCTTATGCCGTCAAAAATAAACTTCCATTCTCGACCGCCTATCACACCCGCTTCCCTGAGTATGTCAAAGCACGTACTGGTATACCGCTTGCACTTACCTATCTCTTTATCCGCTGGTTCCACGGTCCTTCCATGGCTGTCATGGCGCCCACCATTGTCGTTAAAGATGATCTGGAAAAATATGGGCTTAATAATGTAGTTTTATGGTCTAGAGGGGTAGATCTTGATATATTCAAAATGCAAGACTCTAAAGCCCTCAATACTGCCCACCCAATCTTTTTATATGTAGGACGGGTTGCGATAGAGAAAAATATCAACGCTTTTTTAGAAATTGATTTGCCAGGCTCTAAATGGGTGGTAGGTGATGGTCCTGCAATGGCAGGCATCAAAGAAAAATATCCAGAAATCAACTATCTTGGCGTGCTACAGCAACATGAGTTGGCTAAGGTATATGCAGCTGCTGATGTATTTGTCTTCCCAAGCAAAACAGACACATTTGGCTTGGTATTACTTGAAGCAATGGCTTGTGGAACCCCTGTAGCAGCCTATCCCGTTACTGGCCCCATAGATGTTCTTGGCAACTCCGCGGCAGGAGCAATGCATGAGGATTTGCGCGTAGCCTGTCTGCAAGCCCTCAAAATTCCCCGTGAAGTTGCTAGAGCCCATGCGGAGAAATTCTCTTGGAGAGCAGCTTCTGAGCAGTTTGCCAATCATCTCAAACCTGTTCCATCTCCAGAAGTACATCTCACCGCTTTAGCTTAAGGCTATATCGTGACTGCACCATACAACATCAATCAAAACCCCCACAAAGGGAATCGCGGGCTTACTAGAGCCTGGCATGCCGCTAAGAATTCTTGGTGTGGCATTGTTTATGCATTCGAGGAAGAGAGCGCATTTAGACAAGAGCTTGCTCTACTAACGGTATTGATGCCAATCGCCTTCTTTCTTCCCGTCACACCGTTAGAAAAATGCGCACTGATTGCGTCATTGATGATGGTTTTGGTTGTCGAGCTACTGAATTCCAGTGTAGAAGCTGCGATTGATCGAATCTCTTTTGATCATCATGATCTATCAAAGCGAGCAAAAGACTTTGGCTCGGCAGCAGTAATGCTGACTCTTCTCATCGCAGCCTTACTATGGATCACCATCTGTGCTCCGCTTGTCATAAATTGGTAATACACACCTTCTAGGATTAGAAAAACTACTTAAGGAAACCTATGTCTGATATCCCAAACCCAATTGGCGCATTTGATATCTTCAACTCTCGCTTTGAGAGTAAGCCAAAAAAGGCAAAGAAGAGTAAAACAGAGGTAATTAAAAAACTCTTTTCTAAGAAGTTAGCTAAGAAGTTATTTGGTAAAAAATTTGCTACTCAAGCCCGCGCAGAGTTAAGTGCACAAGAGCCTGTGGTGCTTGAAAAGACAACTACTAAACCTAAACGCCCTGCTTTTCAGATTACCTGGGCAAGTAATGCTAGCGAGGTTAAGGAAGCGCAACGCCTACGCTATAAGGTGTTTGCAGAAGAAATGGGAGCAAATCTTCCTAAGAATGCAGAAAACCTCGATATTGATGAGTTCGATGCTTATTGCGATCATCTTCTCATTCGCGATCAAGAATCACTCAAGGTGGTCGGCACCTACCGAGTGCTCCCTCCACACAAGGCTTTAGAAATTGGCCGCCTGTATTCTGATTCTGAATTTGACTTAATTCGCTTGAATCATCTGCGCCCAAAAATGGTTGAGCTAGGAAGGTCTTGTGTTCATGAAGACTATCGCTCTGGCGCGGTCATCATGGCCTTATGGAGTGGCCTTGCTCAATATATGCAAAAACACGATTATGAAATCATGCTCGGTTGCGCGAGCATTCCGATGGCCGATGGTGGTCACTTCGCAGCCAGTCTTTATAACTCCCTCACAAATGAGCAGATGGCGCCGGTAGAGAATCATGCTTTCCCACGTTTACCTTTACCACTAGATCGCCTCAATGGTGGCCTAGAAGTAGAGCCTCCGCCATTAATTAAGGGTTATCTCAAGCTAGGTGCCAAGATTTGTAGTGCCCCGGCTTGGGATCCAGACTTTAATACTGCGGATGTGCTCACCATGTTGCGTCTATCAGAAATTAATCCGCGCTACGCTAAGCATTTCTTAGGCCTGTAAGGCTTATTTCAAGCTAATACTGTAGGGTCGGCCGATACGCTCCCATTCGGCCGCTTCTTTTTGTAGACTAAATTCTGTCAGTGGGTGCTCATCAGCCCATGCCTTTGAAAGGCTCACTAGGTATGAGCCGTTGTGCTCTGAAACTTTAACCATGGGAAGATTGTTATCACTACGACCGCGACAAAGTACTTGGGCTAGACGCAAACAGAACAACATGCGCCAATCAAAAAAACCCGCATTATGGGCTAACTTACCTAATTTTCCAGTATGCCCAATCAGCAAGGCGGCTAGTCTAGCTTGATCATTCTTGGAGAACCCTGGCATATCTGCATTACCTGCGATGTAAGCTGAATGCTTGTGATAGCCGTTGTGAGAAATGGATAGGCCGATTTCATGTAAATTGGCAGCCCACTGCAATAAGGCAATATTATCGTCCCTACTTTCTTCATCAGGCTTAGGGAGTTGGGTCAAGAATTCAGCTGCCAAATTACCGACTCGTTGAGCCTGTTCTCGATCGACGGTATAGCGATGCATAAATTGCTCGACGGTCACAAAGCGCATATCGTCATGCTGAGAGCGACCTAGCAGGTCATATAGAACCCCGATCCGCAAAGCAGCATCAGTCACCTCCATACTCTCGATTCCAAGCTCCTCAAAGACGGCAAGCATGATCGCAAGGCCGCCAGGCCAAACAGAGCGACGGTCATCCTTCAGGCCACTTAACTCAACTTCACTGATATGGCTATATTTCAGAAGATGCTTTTTCATGGCCCTTAAGCCATCACGCGTAATTAAGCCACCGGATCCATTGACGCGACCCATAGTGAGACCATCTGCATGGCCATTAAAATTATTCTCTGCAATGAGCTCCGCTAAAGCTCGAGCCGTTCCCGAAGACCCAATGACTTGCTTCCAACCACTCTTCAAATAGGCCCCAGAAATCACTTGGATCTCACGGCGTGCAGCTAACTCCGCCTCCTTAAAAGCATGAGCATCAATGCTTCCCTTGGGAAAGAAACGCAAGCTATGAGAAACGCAGCCAATATAAAGGCTTTCCATTAGCTTGGGCTCATACCCCTTTCCAATAATAAATTCCGTTGAACCCCCGCCAATATCGACTACTAAGCGGTTTCCCTGGGCCGCCGGCACCTCATGTGCGGCGCCAATATAAATTAAGCGCGCCTCTTCAACACCAGCAATGATTTCAATTGGAAAGCCTAAAGCCTTTTCTGCATCACGAATGAAACTAGAGGCATTTTTTGCTACTCGCAAGGTGTTAGTAGCAACAGCGCGAACCCTAGAGGGATCGAAGCCTCTAATACGCTCTCCAAAGCGATGAATGGTATCTAAACCCCTTTGATAGGCCTCATTACCTAGTAATTTATTCTCCGTAAGTCCCGCAGCCAAGCGCACGGATTCTCGAAGGGTATCAATTGGGCGTAACTGGGTGCCAGAGGGTGTGGGCACAACTTGAGCTACCAGCATCCGGAAACTATTGGAGCCCAAGTCGACAGCGGCAACTAGGTCTGTTGCCTTTATTCCGTAGCCTTCTTTATCTGATACCAACATAGTTCCAATATAGCTTTACTGAAGTGAATATGTTCATTTTATGAAATTAGAAGCATTAGCTTTCTGATGAGGCAATACGATCTTTTGGGAAGCGCAGCTTAAAGATACTGCCCTTACCAGGCGTACTTTCAATAATTAACTGGGCCTGGTGCCGATTGGCAATGTGCTTCACAATAGCCAATCCGAGGCCTGTACCACCGGTGTCCCTAGATCTACTTCTATCCACTCGATAGAAACGCTCGGTTAGTCTTGATAGATGCTCTGAGGCAATGCCTGGACCAGTATCTGTTACAGAAAATTCACCCTGTCCCTCAGCATTAGTAAGCCATTTAGCAGTAATCTGACCAGCATCAGGAGTGTATCGAATCGCATTTGATACCAAATTACTGAATGCAGAAAGAATTTCCCGCTCCTCACCCATTAAATTAGAGAGCGAAGCTATTTCAAAATTAAGCACATGACGACCATGCGAGAGCGCCTCCGCATCATTCTTCAGCAAAGCCATCAGAGTAGGAATCTTGATTACCTGCATCGGCGCAGGCAAAGTATTGGCCTCCAGATTAGCCAAGGTTAATAAGTCCTCCACAAGACTTTTC
>JBIISV010000205.1:0-2699 GCA_044340835.1 Polynucleobacter sp. | reverse complement strand
CTAGCGGTGTTCCACTGCAGTTGCTACCAAAAGAAATTAATGGTGTCCGTATCATTGGTATTGACGTACCAGGATTTGGTGTGCCAACTCATGCAGAAGCAAAGGATGTCTTGGCTGGTGCAATGCTTAATTACGCTCGTAATGAAGCAATGTCTGGTCCAGTCCAAGCTCCCCGTACCGGTCGTTCAAGCAAGCCAACGATTACTTTGTTAGGTGAAATTTTTCCAGCCGATCCAGTTGGGATCGGCATGATGATTGAGCCGATGGGTTTAGCGGTAGGTGCTTCAGTACCGACTCGTGAATGGCGTGAAATGTATCAGGCTCTAGATTGTGCAACCGTTGCCGCACTACATCCTTTCTACACATCATGTATTCGTGAATTTGAAGCAGCAGGCCGCTCGATTGTGGGCTCAGCTCCAGTGGGTTACGAAGGTACAGCACGTTGGTTAGAAGCTATTGGTAAATCCACCAACACTCCACAAGACCTAATTGCGGCCGCGCAAAATCGCATCCTCCCAGCGATTAAGGGTGTACTTGCTGCTGCGCCAATCAAAGGGCGGATTACTTTAAGTGGTTATGAAGGCTCTGAGCTCATTGTTGCTCGCCTATTAATTGAGAGTGGTGCGGATGTTCGTTATGTAGGCTCTGCATGCCCACGTACTCCTTGGAGTAATGAAGATCGTGAATGGCTAGAGGCAAAAGGAGTTCATGTTCAATTCCGGGCCTCCTTGGAGCAAGATTTAGCTGCCATGAAAGAGTTCAAGCCAGACTTAGCTATTGGAACAACCCCAGTAGTTCAGGCTGCTAAACAGGCATCGATCCCATCACTCTATTTTACAAATCTAATTTCAGCACGACCATTAATGGGTCCTGCAGGCGCTGGTTCACTAGCCCAAGTGATCAATGCTGCGATTGGTAATCAAGCCCGCTTCGATGAGATGAAGGCATTCTTTGGTGATGTTGGATCTGGATACAAATCTGGTGTTTGGGAAAGTATCCCACAAGATCATCCAGAGTTCAAAGCTGAGGTTCGCCGTAAGCTAGAGAAGAAAATGAAGAAGCGCAAAGCTGAGGAGATGATGTAATGTTTGTCATCGATCATGATCGTGCTGGCGGATATTGGGGTGCAGTATATGTGTTTACTGCTATCAAGGGTTTGCAGGTAGTGATTGATGGCCCAGTTGGCTGTGAAAATCTACCGGTAACTTCTGTATTGCATTACACCGATGCATTGCCTCCACATGAATTACCGATTGTGGTTACTGGTTTAGAGGAAGAGCAGTTAGGGCGTGAGGGCACGGAGGGTGCAATGAAGCGTGCCCACGCCACTTTAGATCCAGATTTACCAGCAGTGGTTGTAACTGGTTCAATTGCAGAGATGATTGGTGGTGGCGTTACTCCTGAAGGCATGAATATTGCCCGTTTCTTGCCAAGAACGATTGATGAAGATCAGTGGCAATGTGCTAATCGCGCAATGTATTGGTTATGGAGTGAGTATGGCGTTCGGAAGATTCCAGAGCGTAAACCAAGATTAGAAGGCGAAAAGCCACGTGTCAATATTATTGGCCCCTGTTACGGCACTTTCAATATGCCCAGCGACCTTGCCGAGATTCGTCGTTTAGTTGAAGGCATTGGCGCTGATATCAATATGGTTTTCCCGCTAGGGTCTCATTTGTCTGAAGTAGAGAACTTAGTCAATGCGGATGTAAATATCTGTATGTATCGTGAATTTGGTCGTATGCTTTGCGAAGCTTTGGAGCGCCCCTATTTACAAGCACCTTTAGGTTTGCATAGCACTACTCAATTCTTGCGCAAACTCGGTGAACTACTTGGCTTGGATCCAGAGCCATTTATTGAACGTGAAAAACATACCACCATTAAGCCAATCTGGGACTTATGGCGTTCAGTGACGCAAGATTTTTTCAGTACAGCAAGTTATGCAGTCGTTGCTAATGAAACCTACACTCGAGGTATCCGCCATTTCTTATCAGATGAGATGGGTTTACCTTGTAGCTTTGCAGTTCCAAGAAAGCCTGGTGAAAAAACAAATAACCAGGATGTACGCAAACTCACCAAAGAGAAGCCTCCACTAGTGATGTTTGGAAGCTATAACGAGAGAATGTATTTGGCTGAGACCGGTAGTAAAGCATCTTACATTCCTTCATCATTCCCTGGTGCCATTATTCGTCGTCATACTGGTACTCCATTCATGGGTTATGCCGGTGCAACATACATCATTCAAGAATTTTGTAATGGCTTATTCGATGCGCTCTTTTATATCCTGCCATTGGGTACCGATATGGATAAAGTTGATGCCTCACTAACACGTACTTATCGATCTAATTCTTTGCCTTGGGATCAAGATGCTCAAAAATTAGTTGCCGACTACATTAAAACTAGACCAGTGCTGATTCAGATTTCTGCCGCTAAAGAGATGCGTGATCGTGTAGAGCAAGATGCAGAAAAGGCTGGCGAAGAGCGAATTACCGCTGCCAGAGTGAAGTCCTCTTGTAAAGAAATTATTGAAGAGGTTGAGGCTTAATGAGCTCAGTGAATAAATTTAAGTACAACAAGTTAAATGACTTGTTGGAAACAGAATGTGGCATGCCGTACGCTACAGCCCATGTCGCGCGGGTTAAGCGCGATAACGGCCGCAAGGCTATTTTTGAAGGAGGTAATTGGTTATGAGCGATCACAGA
>JBIISV010000071.1:0-9433 GCA_044340835.1 Polynucleobacter sp. | reverse complement strand
ACTGGCAAGATTGGCGATGGCAAGATTTTTGTCACTTCAGTTGAACATGTCATTCGCATTCGTACCGGTGAAACCGGCGCGTCAGCACTTTAAAGAGAGGTTCAAAATGTTAACTTGGATGAAACGACTCCTAGCCGGAAGCGCAATGGCCTTGGCTATTGGTGCAACTAGCGTAATGGTGGCTTTGCCCGCTTTTGCTGATGAGGCTAAGCCAGTCGCCGCTGCAGCTGTAGCTGCGGTTGCTGCTGCTCCAGCATTGCTTCCTAACAAGGCTGATACAGCTTGGATGCTGGTATGTACGGCATTAGTCATCTTGATGACCTTGCCTGGTTTGGCTTTGTTTTACGGTGGTCTAACACGTAGTAAGAACATTCTCTCTGTACTCGTACAGTGCATGTTTGTGTTCGCGTTGATCACAGTCTTATGGTCACTCTATGGATATAGCTTTGCATTTACTGAAGGCGGCGCATTCATTGGTGGGCTCGATCGTTTGTTCTTACAGGGCATTACTCCAGACTCAGTGGCTGCTACTTTTAGTAAAGGCATTGTGATTCCTGAGTATGTATTTATGGCCTTTCAAGCAGCGTTCGCAACGATTACTTGTTGCTTGATCGTTGGTTCATTTGCTGAACGTGCCAAGTTTTCTGCAATCGTATTGTTTGTAATTCTTTGGTTCACATTCAGCTACTTGCCAATCGCCCATATGGTTTGGTTCTGGCCCGGTCCTGATGATATTAAAGATGCTGCATCACTTGAAGCAATCACAGCTCGTGCTGGTTGGTTATGGCAGAAGGGTGTTCTTGACTTTGCTGGCGGTACAGTTGTTCACATCAATGCTGCGATCGCAGGTTTGGTAGGTTCATTTATGGTCGGCAAACGTTTGGGTTATGGCAAAGAAGCCATGAAGCCGCACAACTTAGTATTCGTCATGATTGGCGCTTCACTGTTGTGGTTTGGCTGGTTTGGTTTCAATGCTGGTTCTGCTCTTGAAGCAAATGGCAGTGCAGCCTTAGCATTTGTAAACACTTTATTAGCAACAGCTGCAGCAGTATTGAGCTGGTCAGTTGCTGAGTGGGTTCATAAAGGTAAGCCTTCCATGTTGGGTGGTGCATCTGGTTGCGTAGCTGGTTTAGTTGCGATCACTCCTGCTGCTGGTTTTGTGGGCCCGATGGGTGCCCTCGTAATCGGTGCTCTTGCTGGTGTAGTTTGCTTGTGGGGTGTTTCTGGTCTCAAGAAGATGTTGGGCTCAGACGATAGCCTAGACGTATTTGGGGTGCATGGCGTTGGCGGTATCTTGGGCGCTTTGCTAACCGGCGTATTCGCAGACCCTGCTTTAGGTGGATCAGGTATTTGGGACTATGTGGCTAATGCTGCAGCTCCTGATTACTCTATCGCTAGCCAGTTGTGGATTCAGAGCCAGGGTGTCATTGTGACCCTCATTTGGTCCGGAGTTGTCTCCTATATAGCCTTCAAGTTGGTGGATATGGTGATTGGTTTGCGCGTTAAGGAAGATGAAGAGCGCGAAGGCTTAGATATCAGCTCACACGGTGAGTCTGCCTACGAGTCCTAATCAGTAGATTTACCCCTCACCGGGCGGCTTTGGTTGGCTGCCTGGTTTTTAAGCGCGGGATCCACGGATTCCGCGCCTTTCTTTTAAAAATCTTACAATGGTGGAATGGTTCCACATCTCATCACTGCCCTTAGCGGCCCTCTGCTCGATCTTGAGTCGAAGGTATTAGAAGCAACTCCGACGATTGAACGCTGGTTTAGGCTGGAATGGCAAGAGCACACTCCACCGTTCTACTGTTCGGTTGACTTACGTAATGCAGGTTTTAAGCTTGCACCTGTCGATACCAATCTTTTCCCGGGCGGTTTTAATAATCTCTCACCCCAGATGCTTCCTTTAGCGGTTCAGGCTGCTATGGCAGCCATTGAGAAGATTTGCCCCGAAGCAAAAAATTTACTGTTGATACCAGAGCGACATACTCGTAATACTTTTTATTTACAGAACATTGCGCGTCTATCTTCAATCTTGCGTCAAGCGGGACTCAATGTCCGCTTAGGTACCTTATCTGATGAGATTAAAAAGCCGACTTGGATTGACTTACCGGATGGCAATCGCCTTTTGATGGAGCCTTTATCGCGCCTGGGTTTGAAGAAGCAACGCTTAGGACTAAAAGATTTTGATCCCTGCTCAATTCTGCTAAACAATGATCTATCGGCTGGCATCCCGCCAATCTTGGAAAATTTGCACGAGCAGTATCTCCTGCCCGGCCTGCATGCTGGCTGGCATATTCGCCGTAAGTCGAATCACTTTGCAGCATACGATGAAGTGGCAAAGAAATTTGCAAAGGTAGTTGATATTGATCCTTGGATGATTAATCCCTATTTTTCTAGTTGCTCTGATGTCAATTTTCATGAACGTAAGGGCGAAGAAGAGTTGCAGGCAGCGGTTGAGAAAATACTCAAAAAGACTGCCAAGAAATATCGTGAGTACGGCATTAAAGAGAAACCTTACGTCGTTGTTAAAGCAGATGCAGGCACATATGGCATGGGCGTGATGGTAGTGAATGATCCTGCGCAACTAAAAGGTTTAAATCGTAAAGACCGTAACAAGATGAGTGTGGTGAAAGAGGGTTTAGAGGTGAGTGATGTATTGATCCAAGAAGGTGTATATACCTTTGAGAAGGTCAATGAGGCGGTTGCAGAGCCAGTGGTCTATATGATTGATCGTTATGTGATCGGTGGCTTCTATCGTGTACATACCGACCGTGGGCCTGATGAGAATCTCAATGCGCCTGGTATGCATTTTGTACCCTTAGCATTCGAGCAAAACTCGATGCCAGATCTGGGTGCCAAGCCTGGTAGCGCACCACCGAATCGCTTTTACCTTTATGGTGTTGTAGCCCGTTTAGCCTTATTAGCAGCCTCTTTAGAGTTGGAGCGTTCTGATCCTAATGCTGAAGCGGCTTAATTTAACTTCTGATATGTGGGCATAAAGATGGATCTGCTTTTTATTGCCGATCCCTTAGAGTCTTTCAAGATGAGTAAAGATTCCACCCTAGCAATGATGCGGGTTGCACAAGCGGCTGGCCATCAGCTCTGGTTTTGTGAAAGTCGTAATATCCTCTGGAGAGATGACTATGTGGTGGCTGACTGCCAGTCTCTTGTCATTAAGCCAAGTGGGACGGCTTGGTTTGAGTTAGGCGCCATTGAGGGTCGCCCATTAAATAGATTTAACGCAGTCATGATGCGTACCGACCCACCGTTTAATATCGAATACCTCAATACCACTTGGCTTTTATCTGCGGCGACTCGTCAAGGTGCAAAAGTGTTCAATCATCCGACAGCCATTCGGGATCATTCTGAGAAGCTGTCTATCACAGAGTTTCCAGAGCTGATTCCGCCAACTCTAGTTACTCGCGAATTAAGCGCAATTGAGGTATTTCATCAAGAGCATCAAGATATTGTGATTAAGCCGCTAGATGGTATGGGTGGCATGGGTATATTTCGGGTGGGGCCAGATGGCTTAAATCTCGCGAGTATCGTCGAAACTCTCGGTGAGAATGGCGTCCGTACTTTGATGGTACAACGTTTCTTGCCAGAGATTGCGCAAGGCGATAAACGTGTTCTTCTGATTGGTGGTGAGGTGGTGCCATTTGCATTGGCTCGTATTCCGCAGGGGAGAGAAATCAGAGGTAATTTAGCCGCTGGAGGTAAGGGCGTTGCAATGCCATTAACGGATGACGAGAAAAAGGTGGCTGAGCACCTAGCCCCCATTTTGAACGCCCGCGGTTTGTTCTTGGTAGGATTAGATTTAATCGGGGCTTACGTCACAGAGATCAACGTGACCAGCCCAACGTGTTTTGTAGAGATTACTGAGCAGAGTGGATTTGATGTCCCACAATTTTGGTTAACAGCGCTCGAAAAGGCATTGTCATAAAAATGGTAGGAATCGTCATTGTTGCCCACACCCCAGTAGCAAGTGCAATGCTTGGTTTTGCTGAGCATGCTTTTGGTGTCCTGCCTGAGGGCGTAAGAGCGGTAGATATTCCACCGTATGAAGATACCAAAGTGAGCTTTGATCGTGTTCTCAAAGCGGCTTATGGTGTCGGCAGTGGTAGTGGCGTCTTAATACTCACTGATGTGATGGGAGCAACCCCCGCTAATGTCGCTTCTAAGCTTGAGGCTCTGGGGCCATTATCTGGTTTGAATGGACCCGTTATTGTCCTCGCTGGATTGAATTTACCAATGCTAATGCGCTGTATCTCCCATCGTGGCGAGGGTTTAGAAGGCTTGGCCCAAAAAGCCCTTCAAGGCGGACAAAATGGAATTTTGCGTTTAGGCTCTAAAGCTCCACAAGAAACTACTGAGAAATAAGGTGAGCTATGCCGGTTGCTGAAATTGAAATCATTAATAAACTTGGATTGCATGCTCGCGCCTCGGCGAAGCTGTCTCAGCTTGCGGCTGAGTTTCCTTGTGAAATCTTCTTATCTCGTAATGGTCGTCAAATCAATGCCAAGAGCATCATGGGTGTCATGATGCTTGCGGCTGGTATTGGGAGTACGGTAACCCTAGAAACCGTTGGCGATCAAGAGGATGAGGCTATGCAGGCTTTAACTACCTTAATCAATGATCGATTTGGTGAGGGCGAATAAGCATGACTTTTGCTTTACACGGAGTCCCGGTATCACACGGCATTGCTATTGGTAAGGCCGTACTGATTTCGCGTGCAGCATTAGAGGTAAGCCATCATTTAATTGAAGTCGGTAAAGAAGAGCTTGAAGCCCAAAAGCTATTAGATGCTTTCGAGCAAGTCCGACTTGAGTTAGCGCAACTACGACAAGGCTTGCCAAAGGATGCACCCCAAGAAATGGCAGCGTTCTTAGATGTACACGGCATGATTTTGGCTGATCCAGCTTTGGCTGAGAAACCACTCAAGCTCATACGTGCTCAACGCTTAAATGCTGCCTGGGCTTTGACCACTGAACTAAATGATCTCTTGGAGCAATTTTCAGAGATTGAAGATGCTTATCTTAAAGAGCGGGCGAATGATATTCGTCAAGTAGCAGAACGGGTTCTTAAAGCCCTCAGTGCACAAGAAAAAGATACTTTAAATGAATCGGATTTATTGTCACCAAGTGATGTTGGTGTGGACGCCATTATTGTTGCGCATGATATTGCGCCACATGACATGTTGCGCTTTAAAGAACATGCCTTTACAGGATTTGTAACAGACCTGGGTGGTAAGACTTCGCATACAGCGATTGTTGCCCGCAGCATGGAGATACCTGCGGTAGTCGGCGTACGTCATGCCAGTGAAATGATTCGTCATGGCGATTGGTTGGTGATTGATGGCGAACATGGGGTCGTAGTCGTAGCCCCCGATGAACATTTGCTTTCTGAGTACCGCCTCCTCCAAGACAAGGCTGTTGCGGAAACTCGCAAGTTACAGGAGCTTAAGTACTCACGTACCACCACGACTGATCATATTGCGATTGAATTACTAGCCAATATTGAATTACCAGAGGATGCCACTCAGGCAGTAGATTTGGGTGCAATTGGGGTTGGTTTATTTCGCTCAGAATTTCTATTCATGGATCGCAAGCAAGCGCTTCCAGATGAAGAGCGGCAATATCAAGAATACCGTCGAGTAGTTGACCTGATGCATGGCTTGCCAGTCAATATACGCACTATCGACGTCGGTGCTGATAAGGCTTTGGGTTCTGGCTCTGATTTATCTCAGACAGGCACTTCACCTTTAGGTTTGCGTGCTATTCGGTGGTCATTAACTGAACCAGAGATTTTCTTGACGCAATTACGAGCCATCTTAAGAGCATCAGCACACGGTCAAGCGCGTATCATGATTCCAATGCTTGCACATGTCAAAGAGATTGACGAGACATTGCGCTTGATTGAAAAAGCAAAGCAACAGCTGTATCAACGTGGCCAAGCATTCAATCCTAATATTCAGGTGGGCGCTATGATTGAGATTCCAGCCGCTGCCCTAGTCCTGCCTTTATTTATTAATCGTTTTGATTTTTTATCCATTGGTACTAATGATTTGATTCAATACACCCTGGCAATCGATCGAGCTGACCATGCGGTTGCCCATCTCTATGACCCTTTACATCCGGCTATTCTGAATTTACTTTTTAGTATTATCGATCAAGCTAAGCGCGCCAATATTCCTGTAGCAGTCTGTGGAGAGATGGCGGGTGATCCATCTATGACTAAGTTACTGCTTGGTATGGGATTAACGGATTTTTCTATGCACTTTAGCCAGCTATTACTAGTAAAGCGCGAGATTTTAAAAGCCGATGTCGGTTTACTAAAATCGCGTATTAGTGCGGTTTTGCAGGCCATTGAGCCCGATGAACAGGCGGCTGCTCTTGAGATATTGCTCTCTTAGATGATCAAGAGTAAGAAGGTCAATTAGTTTTGGTGGCCTTGAGCGCAAATTATGCACCCCGGATTTTTAGTGATTCGAAATTCATCAATCTGAGTATTAAGCGCATTCCAAAGTAGCATTCTCCCCACCAGGGGTTTGCCAAACCCAATCAACACTTGCAAGGCTTGTGCAGCTTGCATGCTGCCAATAATACCTACCAGGGGTGAAAAAATACCCATGCTGGCACAGCTAACCTCTTGAAATTGCTCTTCTGGTGAAAAAAGACAGGCATAGCAGGGGGATGTTTCATTACGAAAATCAAAGACACTGAGTTGACCGTCAAACTTGAGGGCCGATCCAGAGACTAGCGCTACCTTTTTGCTAAAGCAGGCAGCGTTAATGAGTTGGCGCGTCGCAAAGTTGTCTGTGCAATCTAGAACGATATCTACGCTTGTCAGCAGACCCTCTAGTAAATCTTCTGATACTTTTTCCTCAATGCTATTAATGAGTAGAGCTGGATTAATGCCTTGTAGAAACTGTTTTCCTGACGCTACCTTACTCTTGCCAATGGAGCTTTGGCTATGCATGATTTGACGCTGCAAATTGGTAAGTTCAACCTTGTCATGATCCAACAGTGTGATTTTTCCTACCCCTGCAGCTGCTAGATATGGTGCAGCTGCACTGCCCAAGCCACCGATACCAATAATGAGAACGTGCGAGCCAAGTAGTTTTTCTTGGCCAGCAACATCAATTTCTTCTAGCAGCAAATGCCGCGAGTAGCGAAGTAGCTGCTCATCATTCATTTGTATGAACTAGTGATTAGAGCTTACTCTAATTTAGATGCTGAGCGTTTGATGGGCTCACCATTAATAAAAGCTACAGCCTGAGAGAGCATAAAGTCATCTGCGCCACCAAGTTCAATTGGCTTCTTAGACTTCTCTTTTTCCTTCTCTTCAGGAGTCTTCTTTGCATTTTTTTCTTCGATGCGCTGCAGCTCTTCGAGTCGACGCTTCTCGCGATCGGCAATCAATTTTTCTTCTGACGATTGTTTATTCCGCAAGTGCTTCTCGCTATCAATTTCGCGCGTGATCAATACATCATCAGGATCGCCATCTTTATTTTGATCAACTGCGATATCTGGCTTAATGCCATAAGCTTGAATCGATTTGCCACTCGGCGTGTAGTAATAGGCCGTAGTGATTTTCAGGGCTGAATCATTGGTCAGTGGACGGACTGTCTGGACTGAGCCTTTACCAAAAGTAGTCTTACCCATAATCGTTGCGCGCTTGTAATCCTGTAAGGCGCCAGCAACAATTTCAGAGGCAGATGCAGAATATGCATTTACTAAAACTACCATCGGTAATTTTTTATACATTGCAGGTACACCAGCTAAAGGATCACCAGGCTCACTGAGGCGGTACATTGCCGGCGATGCGTTGAATACCTGCTTAGAGTCGGGGGTTTGACCTTTGGTTGAGACGATCACAGCATCGGCAGGCAAAAAGGCTGCCGCGACGCCTACAGCGCCTTGAAGTAAGCCACCACCATTATTTCTAAGATCAAGAATAATGCCCTTCATTTTTGGATCTTGATTGGCGAGCTCAGTTAATTTCTTGGCAAGATCTGGGATAGTGCGCTCTTGAAAGCTAGTTACTCTGACCCAGGCAATATTGTTATCTAAAATTTTTGCTTTGATGGATTGCACTTTGATTTCAGCGCGAGTAATCGTTACCGGAAAGCTCCGTTCTTCACTTTTACGGAACACGGTCAAAGTAATTTTTGTACCTGGGGCACCACGCATGGTCCGTACCGCTTTATCAAGCGACATACCACGTACAGGTTTGTCATCCAATCGGGTGATGAGGTCACCAGCTTGCAAACCAGCACGTGCAGCGGGACTATCTTCAATTGGATTGAGTACTTTTACAACGCCATCTTCAGAGGTAATTTCAATACCCAGACCAGCAAACTTGCCACTGGTTTGTTCCTGCATTTCAGAAAAGTCTTTTTTATCAAGATAAGTTGAGTGCGGATCAAGGCTGCTCACCATGCCTTTGACAGCATCAGTGAGTAGCCGTTTGTCTTCAATCGGCTCGACGTATTCACGTTTAATTTGAGCAAAGACATTGGACAGCGTCCGCAACTCATCTAATGGTAGCGTCGCGCCTTGTTGAGCGGTTGCTGATAGCTGGATGGTGGCTGCAACGCCGGCGACGAGGCCAACGGTAATAAGGGCAAAGTTCTTGAGTAATTGACGCATGCTTCTGTTTTACCTCAATCCAAGTAAAAATGTTGAATGGGTTTGAGATTGTCATCGAGCTCATAAACCAGCGGGATGCCATTCGGAACGTTGATTTCCATAATACCCTCGTCAGAAACCTGATCTAAATACTTAATTAATGCGCGAATACTATTCCCATGAGCTACTAGCAATACACGCTTACCCACTTTGAGGGCTGGAGCAATGGATTCATTCCATAGGGGCAATACACGCTCAACATTGTCTTTTAAGCACTCACCCAGGGGAATATCTGAGGCTTTGAGCTTTTCGTAGCGGCGATCGTTTTGTGGATTGCGCTCATCGCTCACCCCCAGGAGCGGTGGGCGAACGTCATAGGAGCGACGCCAAATATGGACTTGGGCATCACCATATTGGGCGGCAGTTTCTGCTTTATTTAGGCCAGTCAGGGCGCCGTAGTGACGCTCATTCAATCTCCAGCTATGCACTACAGGCAACCACATCAAATCCATAGCATCTTGAACATACCATAGGGTTCGGATCGCTCTTCTGAGGACTGAGGTGTAAGCAATATCAAACTCGTAACCCGCTTTTTGGAGGCTTTTCCCTGCAGCTAGGGCTTGTTCGGTGCCTTTTGGGGTTAAGTCAACATCTGCCCAGCCAGTAAAGCGGTTTTCAAGGTTCCAGGCGGATTCGCCATGACGAATAAGGACAAGTTGTTTCATAGAGCCATTCTATAATCCGAGGATGAACTTTCTAACTCAAATTGATAATTTAGCGCTTATTGGCCTTCTACTAGTTTC
>JBIISV010000204.1:0-2721 GCA_044340835.1 Polynucleobacter sp. | reverse complement strand
TCATCAGCCTAGTGCGTGGGCTAGCTTCAAATTGAGTACGGTGCTTAATCAAAAAGTTCCAATACAGATTCGTCACAGGACAAGCAGTCTCCCCAAAACGAATATCAGGCTTGTATTGGCAAGACCCACAATAATTACTCATTCTCTTAATGTAAGCACCACTGGCAATGTAGGGCTTACTCGTAAATCGACCACCGCTAGCAAACAAGGCCATACCAGCGGTGTTTGGCAACTCAACCCACTCAATCGCATCAATATAGATAGCCAAGTACCAGTCACAGACCGCTTTTGGCAAGACCTCAGCCAGTAGAGCAAAATTGCCCGTCACCATTAATCGTTGAATATGGTGCGCATAGCCATACTCCAGTGTTTGTCCAATGGCCGCTTGCATACACTTCATATTGGTTTTGCCAGTCCAATACCAGGCAGGCAATGCATTTTGATGATTGTAAAAGTTATCAACCGCCATTTGCGGCATGTCGAGGTAATACATCCCTCGCACAAATTCTCGCCAACCTAAAATTTGACGAATGAACCCTTCAACCGTTGCCAGCTCTAAGCCCTCTTTTTTCCAAGCCCGCAATACTGCATCAATAACCTCCCTGGGATTGAGTAGCTTGAGGTTAAGCGAGCTCGATAGTAAGGAATGCCATCCAAAAGGGGTATCAGTCCACATTGCATCTTCATACATCCCAAACGTGGCAAGACGATGCTCAATAAATCCCTGTAGTGCTTCAAGTGCTTGAGTTCGAGTGACTGGCCACCGAAAGTGCGCTAGCGAGCCAGGGTGATCTGGATATCTTTCCTCAACTTGTGCCAACACTGTTCTGGTAATGCTATCCGGTTCAAATAATTCGGGAGGTGGAATTAATCCAGGCCCCTTCTTCGGAAAAGGCTTTCGATTATCACGATCAAAGTTCCACTGCCCACCCTCAGGATTACCATCTTGGTCAATCAGCACCCCATGTTTTTTACGCATGAGCCTATAAAAATACTCCAGTCGTAACTCTTTTTTATTGGCCACCCATTCTTTGAATTCTGGATGCGAACAGTAAAAGTGAGTATCTTGCCGCAACTCCAAAATAATCTTGAGCTCCGCAGCTAAACCTTCGAGATCCTTTTTGAGACGCCATTCACCCGGCTCGATACAGATAAGATGGGTAAACTTTCCATTGATGATCGTATTTCTTAATTCCTCAACAATGGATTGAGATGAATGCTCGATATATTTCAGTGGAAGGCCCAGATCTTGGAGATGCGCAGCAAAGTGACGCATCGCCGATAAAAATAGAGCAATGCGTGCTTTATGAGACCACACATGCTGAGCCTCATGTGCTGACTCCACCATCAACACCTGATCTACTTTTGGATCAATCCCTTTTAAAGCGGCACTCTCTAAATCAAGCTGGTCGCCCAGAATCAATATGAGCTTTTTCAATTCTGAGCCTGCTCAAAATATAGAGAAATGGCCCTCTGATAAATCATGCTTAGCGCTTATAAAAGCTCAAAGTCACTTCACCAAGATTAATGCCAAACTTGCTCATCTTTGCTTTATTAATCATGACTTTAGGAGTGACCAAATACATCCAATCATCAAACTGCACATGGTAGATCGATTGATCTACCGGCAATGCCAGTGTGTAAGCCCAATTGAGGGCATTGCCTGAAGATTCCCCAATAGCTTGGCCAATGACATCATCTGCAGTACCAATGAACTTGCCAGGGGAAGTCTCTACTAAAGTCCAAATGCGCTTTTCTTTTGTACCGTCTGAGTATTCGAAGCTTTCATCTAAGATACCTGTTTTCTTGCCATCCACCACCGACCATTTAGCGACCATCAGCACCGTAAATCTTTTTTTCACATTGCCATTACGATCAGTGAAGATGCCGTACGCATCTATCGTCCCATTGAAATACTCGCTGAGATCTAAATTGGGTTTTTCCTTAGCGTACTGCATTACCGTTGGTGAAGAGCAGGCTAGTAAGCCTGTCATCACTAGACCTACAAGTACGAATTTTGCTGCGATTTTTGCTGCGATAGATGCTCTAGACATTTAACATGCTCCTGAAATAAGTGGTGGAGGGCAGCCCTGCCCTAATAAATCAGCCCTGAGTTTAGGTACGCTCGTTTTTGAATCTAGCCAGATACCAAAAAAAGCTTTGGCAAAATCAGGGCCCGGAATTTGGGATATTTTTTTACCGTCATGGAAAAGACTGGTTCCTTGTTTGGGTATGTAGACGGCAGTAATAGTCTGCCCAGGCTCTATGTTCGGAAGGATGCTTGCAAGCTCCTTACCCCAAGTCGCAGCCTGCGCATCAGCTACACCTAAGTTTTTCATCTCGTCCATAGTTCGATTAGCGATTGCTTCCCCGGAGAAGGATCTTTGATACCTTACCTCTAATGCAAATTCTTGGGAATCTTTAGCTGCGCCACGATACAAATTAGCGTCATAAACATGAAATCCCCAAAAATTTAATCTGCCAAGACCCTGCAGCTGTACTTGACCCATCATATTTTTTATGTAGGGAGGCTCTTTTGCAAAACTAAAGGAAGCGGGCAAACTCAAAGCCCAGATGAGTACAAATAGATAGCTGGTTTTCATATCTTCTGATCCACTTTCTTATTTATTAAACGCAGAGCCAGTGGTCCGAGTAAGCTTGAAATAGCATGCCGATGTTTTGCAAAAAATCGGTAGCCTACATTCCAAAACGGTTTAAGTG
>JBIISV010000203.1:0-2733 GCA_044340835.1 Polynucleobacter sp. | reverse complement strand
AAGCACCCCGAAAAAAACCTGATTCGTTTGCAGCTTAGCCAAAACACGGTTTTAAAGAGCTTGGATGCAGCGGCAATGTCCGATTTGGAGCGTCATTTAGTGATTTCAGATCTCAGAAAATCAGAAACCCTCCTCCATCAAGGCGATCACCAGATGGAGCAGTATTTTGTGCTTGATGGAATTTTGAAGCGCATTGTCTCCAGCGCTGATGCAAAAGAGATGATTTTGCGTTTTGCGATAGAAAAGGATATTGAAACAAGCTATGCAGCTTGGCGCCTGAAGACGGCCGCCCCATATAGCATTGCTTGTGTTACCAAAACCCGCGTCGCGCGGATGCCCCTCAAAAAGTGGGTGGAGTTTCTGGATGCTCACAAGCCGCTAAAAGAGAGTTTTGAGTTTGAGGTCATGCGCCTAATGAGTGAAATCATGGCCCACACCATTACTTTGCACATGCTCGATGCACCAGGTCGGGTAGAGCGGTTCTTGCGTAAATACGAGGACTTATTCGAACTGCTTCCTAAAAAAGAGCTGGCTGCATACCTGAACCTCTCTCCTGAGACTTTGAGTCGCCTCAAAACAAAGCATAAAGAGCTTTTTGTCTGACTAAAATCCCCAGTTATTTCTAGATTTGAGAGGAAATTGACCGAAGTCAATGATGATCCTCAGTCTCAGGCCTAAGATTCAATCCAGCCTCAATGGGGGATATTTTTCCTTCCCCCGTGGCACTAATAACAACTTAATCGGAGACAGTTGGCGAAAGCTAAATTGCATCGAACATCTTTGACGTTCGGGCGGTGTAATTAACTAAAATTTCTATGACAACAGATAATCAAAATACTCAAGTTACCGATGGCTTTCATCTCGTCATTGATGCCTTAAAGGCAAATGATCTAGACACCATTTTTGGTCTCGTTGGTATTCCAATTACTGACTTATGCCGTTTGGCTCAAGCCGAAGGATTACGTTTTATTGGTTTCCGTCACGAGCAACATGCCGGTAACGCTGCAGCAATTGCTGGCTATATGACTCAAAAGCCAGGTATTTGTATGACTGTATCAGCACCCGGTTTCTTGAATGGCTTGACAGCGCTAGCCAATGCTACTGTGAACTGCTTCCCAATGATTTTGATTTCAGGCTCAAGTGAGCGCGAGATCGTTGACTTACAACAGGGTGACTACGAAGAGATGGATCAGCTCAATGCGGCTAAGCCATATTGCAAAGCGGCCTACCGTATTAATCATATTGAAGATATCGGGATTGGTTTTGCTCGTGCAATTCGTGCCGCCGTTTCTGGGCGACCAGGTGGTGTGTATTTGGATCTCCCCGCACAACTGTTGGCTCAAACAATGCCTGTTGAAGAAGCCAAGAAATCCATCTTTAAGGTCATTGACCCAGTTCCACGTCAAATCCCTGCTGCTGATGCAGTAGAGCGTGCCTTGAATGTGCTGAAGGGCGCTAAGCGCCCATTGATTCTCTTGGGCAAAGGCGCTGCTTATGCACAAGCCGATGCTGATATTCGCGCATTGATTGAGAAGTCTGGCATTCCTTACTTGCCAATGTCGATGGCAAAAGGTCTGTTGCCAGATAACCATCCACAATCTGCTTCTGCAGCCCGTTCATTTGTATTGGCTGAGGCTGATGCTGTGATGTTGGTTGGCGCTCGTTTGAATTGGTTGCTGGCTCACGGTAAAGGTAAGACATGGGGCAAAGATCCTAAGAAATTTATCCAAATCGATATCCAGGCAAATGAAGTGGATAGCAACGTGCAAATCGATGCCCCATTGATTGGCGATATTGGTTCTTGCGTTGGTGAGCTACTGAAGGGTATTGCAGCAGTTCCAAAACCAGCTGCTGAGTGGATCGCTGCCATCAATGAGAAGAAGGACAAGAACTTGGCGAAGATGGCGGAAACATTAGCCAAAGAAGCTTCACCAATGAACTTCCATGGCGCCTTGCGTGCGATTCGTGATGTGATCAAGAGGAACCCAGATGTGAACTTGGTTAACGAAGGTGCTAATACACTCGACTATTGCCGCGCAATCGTTGACATGTATAAGCCACGTAAACGTTTTGACTCTGGTACTTGGGGCATCATGGGAATTGGTATGGGTTATGCCATTGGTGCTGCTGTAACTAGCGGCCTGCCAACAGTGGCTGTTGAAGGTGACAGTGCATTTGGCTTTAGCGGCATGGAATTGGAAACGATTTGCCGTTACAACCTGCCAATCACTACAGTTGTGTTTAACAACAACGGTGTTTACCGTGGAACTGATGTGAACCCTACTGGCGGCGCAGATGTGGCTCCAACCGTATTCGTGAAGAATGCCCGTTACGACAAAATGATTGAGGCTTTTGGTGGTGTTGGTTATTACGTCACGACCCCTGCGGAATTAGAGGCGGCATTGACTAAAGCGATTGCTGAGGGCAAGCCAGCGTTGATTAATGCTGTGATTGATGAAACGGCTGGTACAGAAAGTGGGCGTTTAACTAACCTAAACCCTTCTACAGCTGCTAGTAAGAAGTAATTATCAAGTAATAAATAAGCAATATTTTTTTGAACTCAATTTAGTAATCAATGAGCAATACTTTAAGGAGAAACACACATGACTAAACCATTAGACGGCATTCGTATTATTGATTTCACACACGTGCAAGCTGGCCCTGCATGTACTCAGTTGTTGGCTTGGTATGGTGCTGACGTGATTAAGGTAGAGCGTCCAGGCTCAGGCGACG
>JBIISV010000070.1:0-9512 GCA_044340835.1 Polynucleobacter sp. | reverse complement strand
ACGAATCTTAGCGCGATCACGATGCTCTACTAATGTGATGGCAACACCATTGCGACCAGCGCGTCCAGTACGACCGATGCGATGCGTATAGTCTTCTGGTTTCATTGGCAAGCCAAAGTTAATCACGTGACTAATACGGGGCACGTCAATCCCGCGAGCGGCTACGTCAGTTGCAACCAAGATCTTGGTATGACCTTTGCGGAGTGACTCAAGACGACGCATACGTACTGCCTGAGGCATGGCACCATGTAAGGCGCTAGCTTCGTAGCCATTAGCACGCAAGGTGTCAGCAATTTTTTCGCTTTCAATTTGAGTGCTTGCAAACACAACTGCTTGATCCAAAGAGGCGTCAGCCAAAATGTGCTCGAGCAATTTATGCTTGTGTGACATGCTGTCAGCCCAATGGAGCTTCTGCTCAATATTTGCATGCTTTTCGCCGGCATGAGCCAGTTCAATCCGCTTCGCATTGGTAGTTAATTCATTGGCCAAAGACATAATCTTTGGTGCAAAAGTGGCCGAGAACATCAAGGTTTGGGTACGACCAGCACAACGCTTATCAATTGCCTCGAGATCATCCGCAAAGCCCATATCAAGCATGCGATCAGCTTCGTCGATCACAAGTTGCTTTACATCATCTAAACGAATCGCTTTACTATCGGTCAGGTCAAGTAAACGACCAGGAGTGGCAACAACCAAAAGCGCACCTTTCAGGGCTTGGATTTGCTTACCGTAAGGCATGCCACCCATGACGGTTGCAATGCGGATGCCCTTCATGCCGCGAACTAAGTTCACTGCATCTGCAGCAACCTGTTGAGCTAATTCACGAGTAGGGCAAAGTACCAATACTTTAGGTTGAGCGCGACCGGGTACAGGTGAGCTGTTTGGATTGTCTTCGATGAGTTGGTTAATCAGCGGTAACAAAAAGGCTGCGGTTTTACCGCTACCAGTTTGGCTGCTGACCAATAAGTCACCGCCAGCGAGGGCTGCAGGAATAACCTGTGATTGCACTTCAGTTGCTTGGGTGTAACCCAGTTCAGCAACGTTTTTAAGGAGTGAGGCCGCTAGGGCGAAATTCTGGAACTCAGTTCCAGGGGGATTAGTTTCTTTAGAAAAAGTCATGCTATTACACATCCCTACTAAGGGATGTCTCCGTATGTACACTCATTGTTTTTGTTGAGTGTGATGGTCAAAGGCATCGACCATCAGGCAGGCGGCAGCGCGTTTTTGTAACTTCGGTGTTTATGACTTCTAAACGATGCGCTGAAATATAGCTGGGGGGCGATGAATCAAATTGCTTTAAAAAGCCTCTTATTATGGCATTTCGACAGCAGGATTACAAGGGTTTTCCCGAATTTAATTATGATGAGTCTATGAATTGGTATATCTCCCCTTTGAGCGTCGGGATTGTTGATTTCCCCACTTATTTGTTGGGGACCATTCTCATCATTCTGTTACCCGGACCGAACTCACTTTACGTACTGAGTATTTCGTCAATCAAAGGTTGGCGAGCTGGGGCGTGGGCATCACTAGGTATTTTTATTGGCGATGCGGTCTTGATGATTGGTATTGTTTTGGGCGCCGCTTCCTTACTGAGCTCATCGCCGTCATTGTTTAATTTCATCCGAATACTCGGTGCGATTTATTTGGCTTGGATGGGTTACGGCTTAATTAAAGATGGTTTTAGCAGATGGCGTATTGCTCAGCAGGTAAGCGCAGAAGGTTACCAAGCCCATTATTTAAATACTTTACACCCATGGATTGCAGCACTCGCTTTATCGCTGACAAATCCGAAGGCAATCTTTTTCTTCGTTTCGTTCTTTGCGCAATTTATTCAGACTGATAACGCGCAACCCTTGTATACATTTCTTTATCTTGCAGTTGTGTTGCAAATTATTAGCATGGCTTATTTAGCTAGTCTTATTTTTGTGGGGCAATTTTTTTCCAGTTATTTTCGACAGCATTCGCGTTATGCTGCCGTTCTTCTGATTGCAGTTGGCACTTTGCTTCTCGGTTTTGCAGGAAAATTACTGCTGTAAAGTTTTTCCAGTACCTTCAGCTTTATCTTAGCCAACGCAATAAACGCTCTACACCTTTGCTATAGGGCGGCCTTACCAACTGAGTACCTCGCAAGAAACGAAGGCCGAAGAAACCACGCACCTCTAAAACGGATTTGCGATGACTGAATGTCTCAAAACCGACTTTGCCATGATATGAGCCCATCCCACTGGCGCCAACACCGCCAAATGGAAGATCCTCTAAGGCTGCATGCAAAAGAGTGTCATTGATTGTGATGCCGCCGGACCGCGTTTCATTGAGGATGCGCTGCATTACTTCTTTATTCTTACCAAACCAATAGAGCGCTAGCGGCTTTGGACGCTCGTTGATATAGCGGATCGTGGACGAAATATCATTGATTGATAGGATCGGCAGAATGGGGCCGAAGACCTCTTCTTTCATGATGAGCGCATCTTCAGAGACATTGAGTAGCGCCACGGGCGTAAAGGGCAGCGGCCCATGGGCGTCAGAGTTAATTAGGGAAACGACTTGTGCTCCACGACCGACAGCATCTTCAACTAGTTGGTGCCAACGTGCTAACTGATGCTCGTCAATCGCACCAGTAAATTCTTCTGGATTGGAGAATTGTTTTTGTGCGGCATTCTGTAGCTCTCGAATAAATATCTCGCAATCACTTGCATGCACTAGTGCGTAATCAGGGGCAATACAGGTTTGACCGCCGTTGACTAGTTTCCCGTAAATAATGCTAGCTGCAGCCTCTTTCAGGTTTGCTGATGAATCGACAATGGCTGGAGACTTACCGCCGAGCTCTAAGGTAACTGGTGTGAGGTGATCTGCAGCTGCACGCATTACCTTTTTACCAATCTCTCCAGAGCCTGTAAAAAATAAATGATCAAATGGAAGCGCTGCAAAAGATTCTGCAATCTCTGGTCCACCGACCGTAACTGAAAACTCACTTGGATGAAAATATTCTTGAATCAGTATTGCTAAGAATCCAGAGGTGCGAGAACTTCTTTCTGAGGGCTTGAGCCAAACTCGATTGCCGGCCGCAAAAGCAGCAATTGCTGGAACAAGCGCTAATTGAATGGGATAATTCCACGGGCTCATGATCCCCACGACACCCATCGATTGCATTTGGGTCCAAGCATGTGAAGAGCCTAAGAACCCGGGTGTTGGAACAATCTGGGGCTTCATCCATTCTTTTAGGTGCTGGCGTACCTGTTTGCAAGCCTGATAAATCATCTGAAACTCAAGCAGTCGGCTCTCTATCGAATGGCGAGTGCCAAAGTCCGCAGCCAAGACTTTGCAAATTTTTTCCTCATTTGCGGTAATCATTTGCTCAATGCGCCCGATTCGTTCAAGGCGAACTTCTAAGCTGGGATTGGGTTCTGCAGCATAAGCCGCCTTAATTTCATCTAATTGGAGTGTGAAGCGATTTATCAGCATGGGGTATGGGTCTGGCAAGCAAGCGATTGAATAAGGCGTTAGGATAAAGCCATGAACGAAAATATCCTCAAAAATCATCCAAGTCTTGAGCGTGCCACCTTGGGCGGTGGCTGTTTCTGGTGTCTAGAGGCGGTTTACCAGCAGGTTTCTGGGGTAAGCGCAGTAGTGTCAGGGTATGCCGGGGGTGCAATGCTCAATCCCGACTATGAATCGATTTGCTCTGGTCAAACAGGCCACGCAGAAATCGTCGACGTCTATTTCGATCCGGAGATGGTGACTTATCGCGATTTGCTAGAAATCTTTTTTGTTATCCATGATCCAACAACCTTGAACTATCAGGGAAATGATCATGGCACACAATATCGCTCAGTCATTTTTACTCATAGCGAGAGCCAAAGTGCAGTTGCCCATAGCGTAGTGAAGGAGTTGGAGGATGCCAAGATTTATGCCAATCCTGTCGTGACGCAAATTGATACTGCGCCTGTAATTTACCCAGCTGAGGATTATCACCAGAATTATTTTCGCCAGCACCCAGGTCAGGGTTACTGTATGGCAGTAGTTGCCCCTAAACTAGCAAAATTTAGGGCAAAGTTTCAGTCATTGATTGCTCCAGAGTCTCTTTAGGGCGCTAGGCGAGTGATGCGCCAGCGAGCTCCATCGATTTGATAGTGAATGCGATCATGAAGGCGTGAAGGTCGGCCTTGCCAAAATTCAAGCTCTGTTGGGCGTAGGCGATATCCACCCCAATGCTCTGGGCGTGGGGGCTCGTTTCCAAAGTCTGCTGAGAAGCGCTTCTCAGCCTCTTCTAGAAACTCTCGATTGGGAATCTCGGCACTTTGTGGAGAGGCCCAGGCTCCAATGCGAGAGGCGGGCGGACGAGAATGATAGTATTCATCGCTTTCAGCGCTAGCCACTTTTTCGACAACCCCCTTGATGCGAACCTGGCGTTCGAGTTCATGCCAATGAAATAAGAGTGCGGCATGAGGGCGCACAGCCAATTCTTTGCCTTTTTGACTTTCGTAATTTGTAAAAAAAGTAAAGCCAGCCTCATTGGCACCTTTAAGTAAGACAATGCGCGCTGATGGATTCCCGGCTTTGTCGGCAGTCGCCAACGTCATGGAGTTGGGTTCTGGGCACTCTGCTTTGATAGCCTGATCAAACCAAACCTGAAATAAGGTCAAAGGATTCGGTGGAACCTCAGTCTCTAAGAGTTGACCGAAGGTGTAGTTTTTGCGGAGTTGAGCAATAGCTGTATTACTTGACATGATTTAAGGATAAACCAATTTTATGTCAAATACTCCTGGTATTTTGCATCCGACAGCATGACATGAGCTCTTGTAGAATATAAGCGCAGCTACTACCTAATGGGGGATATCTCTTGAATTTAGATCTGAACGACTTTGCCAATCAATGCCACGCTATTTTAAAGAAAGATATCGGTCCTATGGGCAGGGTTCAGGTGGCCGAACTATTAAAACAGTTGTTATCTGATCCAAAAGCCTTGCAAGGATATTTTCCTCCTAACGCAGGGGAGCGAGAGTTGCTCTACGAGGATCCTGAGCTTGGGTTCTGTATCTTGGCCCATTCTTACCAAGGCGCAAAGATTTCTGATCCCCATGACCATGCTCACTCTTGGGCAATATATGGGCAGGCTGATGGTGAAACTGAAATGCAAGATTATGAGTTGCTTGAAAAGGCTCAGGGCGCTATCCCTGGAAAAGTGAGGGCCACAAAGACCTATAAGTTAACTCCTGGAATAGCCTACGTTTACAACGAGGGGGATATCCACTCACCAACCCGACTAGCGCCAACTCAACTGATTCGCATTGAGGGAACCAATATGGCTAAAGTAAAGCGTGATCGCTTTACCCTTGTTCAGGACTAATTAAAAGTAGCTTAAACAGTCGATTGCTCTGCGATTTTCGATGTTTTGATGCTGAGATGACGCAACACTAAAGAGTGTATCGAGCCTATGACAGTAGATGAAATTGAGAGCAGTTTAGACGACCGTCGTTTTGGAGGGGTAGCACGGCTCTACGGTTCAGAGCTGCGTGAACGTTTTCGTCAAGCTACGGTAGTAGTTGCAGGATTAGGTGGAGTCGGCTCCTGGGCTGCAGAGGCTTTGGCTCGGACTGCCATTGGACATCTCGTCTTGATTGATTTTGATCACATTGCAGAAAGCAATACCAATCGTCAGCTACATGCTCTTGAGGGTGAGTATGGCAAAGCAAAAGTCCAAGCAATGACTGAGCGTATTTTGCAAATTAATCCTGAGATCACGATTACTACTCATGATGCATTTTTGGAGCCAGAAAATCTCGATTCATTGATTCCAGATAATGCGATTGTTTTAGATGCAACGGATTCAGTACAAACCAAAATTGCCTTAGCTGTTTGGGCAAACAAAAATCAGCGTGCTTTAGTGATGTGTGGTGCTGCCGGTGGAAAATCAGATCCAACTTCGGTGCGCTGTGATGATCTTTCTCGAACTGAGCAAGATGCTTTATTAGCAAAGGTGCGTCAAGGTCTCAGACAGGATTATGGTTTCTCAAGAAATCTGAAAAAAAAGATCGGTATTCGCGCCATCTATTCACATGAGCCCCGCGCAGGCACAGCCAGCGGTGGACTTGCTTGTTCTGGCTATGGATCAACAGTCATGGTTACCGCAGCTTGTGGACTGGCCGCTGCTGCTGAAGTTTTAAATCTAATTGCCGCACAGTAGTTATCTTTAAATCAATCAATAAATCCCTAAGGGGAATCCCTGTAGGAAATTACGGATTCTGATGTCATCCCAAATTTATTGCCTCCACTCGAGGCCTTTATTTGTCTAGTACCTCCATTTTTTTCTCATCACATTTGTTTGATTAAGTACTTTGGATATTTCTATCCCCTAGTATAGAAATGCAGTCCTCCCTAGACTTTGCTTCGTTGGTGATTTACCAACGACAAATCGAAAAGGAGGTCTCTTTTGCAGACTGAAAAAACTGGTTTACAGCGCCACCTTAAAGTGCGGCACATTCGCCTCATGGCCTTGGGATCTACTATCGGCGTTGGATTATTTCTAGGCTCGGCAAGTGCGATTCAAATCGCGGGACCTTCCATCCTATTAGGATATTTACTGGCTGGCATCGTTGCCTTCATTGTGCTTCGCACATTGGGAGAGATGGCGGTTCACGAGCCAGTCGCTGGTTCATTTGCGGCTTATGCCAATACTTACGTTGGGCCACTTGCAGGATATATGGTGGGCTGGGGCTACTGGACCTATTGGATTGTCGTTGGAATAGCCGAAGTCACGGCTGTTGGTATTTATATGGGTATTTGGTTTCCAGAAACGCCACAGTGGATCTGGGCACTGTCTTCTATCCTCATGATGGGTTTGATCAATCTGATTGCGGTCAAGGTATTTGGTGAGTTTGAGTTTTGGTTTGCCTTGATCAAAGTGGTTGCTATTGTTGCCATGATTGCATTGGGTTGCTCAGTCATTTTCTTTGGATTTACCAATGACTGGAGTCCAGTTGGCCTCGGTAATTTATGGCAACACGGGGGTTTCTTTCCGAATGGTATTGGTGGGATGCTGCTTTCATTACAGATGGTCTTATTTGCTTATGTTGGTATTGAGATGATTGGTTTATCTGCTGGTGAGGCAGAAAATCCACGCAAAACAATTCCGATGGCAATTGATTCATTAGCATGGCGCATCTTGATTTTTTACATGGGTGCTATTTTCGTCATCTTGGCGATCTTTCCTTGGAATCAAGTTGGTCAACAAGGCAGTCCATTCGTAGTGATGTTTGAGCGGATTGGTTTACGCGAAGCCGCGGGCATTATTAACTTTGTGGTGATTACTGCGGCCTTGTCATCATGTAATGCCGGCATCTTTAGCGGTGGGCGAATCTTGTACGCACTCTCGACAAATGGTTACGCACCTTCTCCTTTTGCCAAGCTATCGAAGTATGGTGTTCCACATCGTGCAGTCATGGTGACGGTAGCGGTTTGTATGACTGGGGTAGTGCTGAACTACTTCGTCCCAGATAAAGCATTTCAATACATCATGGCCGCAGTCACTTTTGTTGGGTTGATGGTGTGGATCGCTATTTTATTCACGCAAATTCAATTTCGTCGCTCCCTTACTAAATCCCAGGTTGCTGAGTTGGCCTATCGCACACCTTGGTGGCCCTATTCCTCGTGGTTCGCATTGGCATTTATTGCTTTGGTAGTGGTGTTGATGGGATTTCATGAGGATGCACGGATTGCTTTGGTCTTAGGTCCGTGTTTATTGGGTGTGTATCTTGCCATGTTCTACATCGTTGGCTTGCATCACAAAACAAAACTCAGTCGTGAATTCAAATAAGGAGACATACATGATTATTGGCGTACCTCAAGAAGTAAAAAATAATGAATTTCGTGTTGGCTTAACCCCCGGGAATGTGCGGGGGTTGTGCGGGCAAGGCCATGCTGTTTTAGTGCAGCGTGGAGCAGGCGAGCAAATTGGCTTGAGTGATGAGTCATATCGCTTGGCTGGCGCCTCTCTCATTAATAGTGCCGCTGAAGTCTTTTCTAAAGCGGAGATGGTGGTTAAGGTGAAAGAGCCTCAGCCACAAGAATGTGCCATGTTACGTGAAGATCAAATTCTCTTCACCTACTTACACTTGGCGCCGGATCCACAGCAGACCAAGGCTTTACTCGCTTCAGGAGCAACTTGTATTGCTTATGAGACGGTCACTTCATTCAGCGGGGCATTGCCACTATTAGCCCCAATGAGTGAGGTCGCAGGCAGGATGTCGATTCAAGCAGCTGCTTCGCATCTCGAAAAAACCCATGGAGGCTTAGGAATATTAATGGCGGGAGTTCCTGGCGTAGCACCTGCAAAAGTAGTGATATTGGGTGCTGGCGTCGTTGGCCGTAATGCACTGCAAATGGCGATTGGTATGGGTGCAGAGGTTTGTATCTTTGATCGCAATATTGACTGCTTAAGACAAATTGACATGCTTTACGGCAACCGAGTGAGGACTTTTTATGCTGATCCACTCTTGGTAGAGCTGGAGGTGTGTGAGGCAGATGTAGTCATCGGAGCCGTATTGTTACCTGGTGCCGCAGCACCAAAATTAGTGACCAGAGAGATGGTGCGTAAGATGAAGGCTGGCGCAGTAGTAGTGGATGTGGCAATTGATCAAGGAGGTTGTTTTGAAACTTCTAGACCAACGACCCATACGGACCCTACCTTTATTGTTGACGGCGTATTGCATTACTGTGTAGCGAACATGCCTGGTGCAGTTGCTAGAACCTCCACCTTTGCATTGACGAATGCAACGTACCCCTTTATTGAGGCGTTGGCAAACCGTGGAATAGTGAAGGCACTCTCTCATGATCATCATCTGCGGAATGGCTTGAGCGTTCATCGGGGCAATCTGACTTCTGAGCCGGTGGCTAAGGCTCAAAAAGTGGATTTTGTACCAGCAGAAGAGTTATTGGTGGCTTAGTTGTTTAATTGAGCTTGTAAATACCGAATGCATCAAGATGATCTGATGCATTCGGTTTAATATCTTTGTAAGTCTAAGATTGCAACATCTTCCATTATCATTGTGTGAATGGACTTATCTGCATTAGCCCTTTCTACTGGTGTAGTTGCCTTAGCTGAGATGGGTGACAAAACCCAACTACTCTCATTGATGCTGGCTGCACGCTACCCTAAACAAGCCTTAGTCATTATTAGCGGTATTTTTGTTGCTACCATTGCAAACCATGCCTGTGCTGCATTTTTGGGCTACTGGTTAACTTCTTTTGTGAACCCAGATCTACTAAAGTGGATTTTAGGCTTGAGTTTCCTTGGAATCGGGCTCTGGCTATTGGTGCCTGATCATGTGAATGATGCTGTGGGCTCCAAGGTGGCTGACCGCGCCTTGCAGGTATTCCTTTTGACAGGTGGACTCTTTTTCGTGGCAGAGATGGGGGATAAGACCCAAATCGCTACGATCGCCTTAGGTGCTAAGTATTCTGATGTCCTCTCAGTGACGGTTGGTACCACTTTAGGGATGATGTTAGCCAATGTC
>JBIISV010000202.1:0-2743 GCA_044340835.1 Polynucleobacter sp. | reverse complement strand
GACAATGCCACTACCAAGAACTTCAAGATCGGGTCAGTGCGCAACTTATGCCATGCGCCAGATAAAGTCATAATGCCGTTGATCATCCCACCCCACGATGGGGCTAATAAAATCAAGGAGAAAACCATACCTAAGGATTGAGTCCAATCAGGTAGCGAGGTATGTTGCAGATGGTGAGGGCCAGCCCACATATACGTGAAGTTCAATGCCCAAAAGTGGACGATCGATAAACGATATGAATAGATTGGGCGCTCCGCCTGCTTAGGAATGAAGTAGTACATCATGCCTAAGAAGCTAGTAGTCAAGAAAAAGCCAACTGCGTTATGGCCATACCACCATTGAATCATGGCATCTTGCGTGCCCGCATAAGCAGAATAAGACTTCAGGAGACTTGCTGGCATTTCAATGTTATTCACAATATGCAGAATCGCAATTGTCAAAATATATGCGCCGAAGAACCAGTTAGATACATAGATGTGTTTAGTTTTTCTTTTGATCAAGGTGCCAAAGAAAACGATGGCATAGGCAACCCAAACTACTGTAATTAACAAGTCGATTGGCCACTCTAATTCTGCATACTCTTTGGAGCTGGTAATACCCAGTGGCAAAGTGATTGCTGCCAACACGATCACCGCTTGCCAACCCCAGAATGTAAATGCTGCTAACTTGTCACAGAAGAGTCGTACCTGACAGGTTCGCTGCACGATGTAGTACGAAGTTGCAAAGAGTGCCGAACCGCCAAAGGCAAAAATAACTGCATTGGTATGTAAAGGCCTTAAACGACCATAACTTAACCAGGGGATATTAAAAGTGATTTCAGGCCAAATGAGTTGGGCAGCGAGAATAACCCCCACAAACATGCCCACAATTCCCCAGAGTACTGTAACAATGGCAAATTGGCTGACTACCTTGTAATTGAAGGTATCTTGATTGCTCCCCACGGCAATTCCCATGGCTTCTCCTTTTTGCCTGGCCAAACGGCGACATAATCCAAATAGACTGGGACTATTGTCAAATCAAGCTTTATGGTGGGGTTTGATCTATGTCAAAAAGGATGCGTGCATTTATGCTTTAAATGCGCTTTACAAGAAAAATGTAAGTCTATTTGTGAGATTGATCTCTAGTACTTTGAGATTTTGGCGTATCGTCATCCATCAAAATTGCCTGGCCTGGCCCACTCAAATCATCAAACTGACCACTTTTAACCGACCAATACAAAATCCATGCCAAAAGTCCAATCAGAACTAGCGATAAAGGAACTAAGAGAAAAAGACTTTCCATCCCTCTAGTCTAGGCCTTTCTGAGACGCCATGCGTTTAATGTGACCGCCAGAGAGGAGAGCGACATCCCAATTCCAGCAACCCAAGGGTTGACCCAACCCATCATCGCTACAGGGATAGCTAAGAGGTTATAGATGAATGCCCAAATGAAGTTTTCTTTGATAATGAGTTGAGTCTTATCAGCCAAGACCAGTGTTTTAGCCAAGGGAGCCAATGAGCTAGCCGTCAAGATCGCATCAGCGCCTGCCGTTGCGAGAGGTGCGCCCGATCCCACGGCAATCGAGACATCCGCTCGTGCCAATAGAGGAGCATCGTTGATGCCGTCACCAATGGCCCAAACAAAGTGCCCCTCTTTTTGCAAATGCTCAATGTATTGATATTTATCCTCTGGCGAGCAAGCGCCTTGAAAGTGCTGAATTTCCATCTCACGCGCCCACCAAGCAACCGTATCAGGATCATCCCCTGAAACTAAATGAACGGCAATTTTTCTAGATTTTGCGGCAGCTAAAAGTATATCTATCCCCGCTCTAGGAGTATCCAAGAAAAGAAAGCTGGCAATGAGGCCTTTATTGTCTGCTAAGTGCACTTGCCCATATTGCCCTTCTTGTACGATCTTCTGAGCACCCACCCAAGCAGCACTTCCCAATCTATAAACTCCAGAGCTAAGACCCTTACCCAGCTGGCTGGTAATAGCATCTGGTAATGAAATGGGCGAGATGTTCTCGGCTTGAGCAGCGCGCAATAAAGACAGTGCTAGCGGATGTTTTTGCCCCACCTCCATTGAAGCGGCAAGACTGAGTACATCTAAGCGAGAGAATTCTGGGCGTGCAATCAGAACCTCTTTTAATACTGGCTGACCCATTGTGAGGGTCCCTGTTTTATCAAGTACTAAATCTGTAGCCTTGACTAAGCCCTCTAAAACATGACCGCGCACAATCAGCAAGCCCAGCTTGGTAACGGCACCTTGGGCTGCAGCCATCGCCGTTGGCACGGCAAGTGATAAAGCACAGGGGCAACTAACAACCAAAACGGAAACTAGCACTGTCCATGCTTTACTTGAATCAACATATAACCAAATTGCAGAAGAAATGAAGGCGCACAACAATAAAAAACCTACAAAATAACTAGCCCATTTCTCTGCAAGACTTACCATGAGCGGTTTTGCTTGCAATGCTTGATCAAGTAAAGAGGCGATGCCAGCAATGCGTGTCGATTGCCCCACAGCATCGATTCTCATGAGCAAAGGATTCAAGATATTATGTGTACCCGCATAAACACGATCGCCAATTTTCTTATCAATGGGTTTTGATTCACCCGTCAACAAAGATTCGTCTAGGGCACTTTCGTATTTAACTAAGATACCATCGGCTGGTACTACATCGCCAGGCGATACACGCAGAATCTCACCCGGATTGCAATTGACTACAGGAACAATCTCCACTTCTTGTGATAATGGATAATTA
>JBIISV010000201.1:0-2745 GCA_044340835.1 Polynucleobacter sp. | reverse complement strand
TTATACCCGTCAGCGTGACTCTGAAACAAATGATTTTTTTGACTCTAGTAGCGATCGTCAGAGACCTGCTAAGCAGCTTGGTCGTGTTGGTTCTGCCGCTAGCACAGTCACTAGAATGGCTGCGCCTCCGCGGGGTAGCTATCCCTTCACTATTGGACAGAATGTCTTTCACACCAAGTTTGGTGAAGGTCGTGTTACGGGCTTGGAGGGTAATGATGCGGATGCGCGAGCCCAAGTAAACTTCAAGCGTCACGGTGTGAAGTGGCTGCAACTCAGCATCGCTAAGCTTGCAGCAATAGACTAACGGGCCAACTAAGCAATTAAGGTTGCTGATTCTTTTTCAGCGAAGCATGCTTTCCATGTGGCAAAGAATGAGCAGTGCATCACAGTCAATCCTGCTATTGAAAGTGGGGCGACGATGAATGATGCGGCCTGAGCTATACCCAGTAAATCCAATATAGATCCAATTGTTAAGGGAATGGCGATCAGGACTGCACCCCAAATGGCGAGATATAAAAAGAATGCGCCACGATTTGCCCAGCAGGCAATAGCGCTGGAAAATAGCGCCTGTGAAACTGGCATATCTTCCCAGGCAACTAAAACGGGTGAGAACCACATTAACATCGCTACCGGTACATAAAGCAGGCCGCCAAAAAAGAGAATCTGATAAATCTGAGTGATGACTTCAGGGGTAATGGGTTTATCGTTGGTAATCAGTGGGATTAGCAACTCAAAATCTACCAACATACTTAAAATAAAACTAAGAGTAATGATTAGTGTTGCGTAGACTAAACCTAACTGCAAAATACGTTTACGAATTAAGGGCGTTGATTGTAGTGCAGTTAAATATACCGTTGGGCGGATACGTTCTTTTTGAATTGCTTGTCGGCAGGCAGTCATAAAGCCAACCGATAAAGTAGGTGTAAGTAATAAAACTACAAAAACACCGATCACCGGAATGAGTACGGCGAGTTGCGCAACAAATACATACATGAATACCAGCATCAGAAAACCTAAAGGATTTTGCTTGAAAAGCCAAATTCCTTGACGTATCCAGGTGAAGCCCTCCTTAGGGCCGACGGAGTTTAGTTTCATATTGATTTGCGGCTCAGGAGAATGTTTTCAAAATGGCGGGGGTCATGGGGTGTCAGCATTTGAGCATCGCGTGGCAAGTAAAAATCCCAGAGGCGTGAAATCCAAAAACGCAGCGCGGCAGCGCGCAGCATAAGGGGCCAGCTTGCTTGCTCGTCCTTGCTTAGTGGGCGAACAGACTGATAGGCATCCAGCAAAGCCTTAAGTCGAGCGGGGTCTAAGTCTTGTTTGTTTTCGGCAAGACACCAATCATTTGCAGTTACTGCCAAATCAAATAACCACTTATCATTGCCCGCAAAATAAAAGTCGAAGAAGCCGCCCAGTTGATCTTGTGAAGTATCGCTTGCACCATGAGGATCAAAGAGAACGTTATCCCTAAACAGGTCGCAATGGCTTGCACCTTGGGGAAGGGATGCATAAGTCTCTGAGGCAAAAAATTGTTCTTGGGTAGCGAGCTCGCTATTGAGCAATTCTTTTTGAGTCTCACTGAGGTGCGATAAAACTTCCGGTACTGTTTTTTGCCACCAGGAAAGACTGCGAAGATTTTCTTGGATGTACTGAAAGTCTGTGCTCGCCAAATGCATCTTTGCTAAGTTCTCACCTACTAGTGCGCAATGCTTTGCTTCGGGAGTCAGCCTAGATAAGCCGGGGAGCTTACTAACAATAGCTGCTGGCTTGCTCTTTAGGGTAAAGAGAATTTCTCCATCCTTATTCTCAAGCGGCTTAGGCACTGGAATACCTTTATTGGCTAAGTGACGCATTAACTCTAGGTAATAGGGAAGTTGCTCAGCAGATAGTCTTTCAAAAATAGTCAGTACATATTCTTGTTTCTTCCCAGCCTTCTCTGTATCGAGAAAGAAATTCGAGTTCTCAATACCTCCATGAATGCCACGAATATCGGTGGCTCGCCCAATATCAAAATTGCTTGCAATCCACGGGGAGATGTCGCTCATCTCAATGGGTGTGAATACGGCCATGGCTGAAAATAAATAGGGCGATTAGAACGGGATGCTGATACTAGGTACGCTGATGAGGTCAGTTTCTTTAGGCACGCCTGGCATGACCGTAGCTGGGGGCGCCATTTCATAGTTGGTATAGCGTGTCTTCACATCCACATGCGTTGGTGAATTTGCATCTTTGTACTCCGTCACTTCGGTGCCGCTCACTTCTTTATGTTGAAAGCTCGGTTTACGGCTTTGCGAGGAATTTGTTCCCTCAGTTGCGCTCACAGCGGGAGCAAGAGGCTGATTATTGATGCGCTGAAGTTCCGATGGGCTTAAGGCCTGACTATTACTCTGAGCCTGTGCTGAATTTAGACCAAAAGAGGCAAAAGCCACTAAAAAGCTAGCAATAACAAGGGGTTGGCTCATTGAAGAGTGGAGTAAGTTAGTTAGAGCATGCATCATTTTTCACCTTTTTAGGCCTCTTTTTAGGAGGATTTGAGTCTGATCTGTAGGCAGTTAGCAACTAGATTGTACGATTGCGGTATGACTAAACATAGACTCTTGTTGGTAGACGGTTCTAGTTACCTCTATCGCGCCTTTCATGCCATGCCAGACCTTAGAAATGGGTCGGGTGACCCAACCGGGGCTATCTATGGGATGGTTAATATGATGCGCCGAGCTCGCTCGGAACTCAAGGCCGACCATATTG
>JBIISV010000200.1:0-2747 GCA_044340835.1 Polynucleobacter sp. | reverse complement strand
AGCTAGCCTTTTCCTAATGCGGTATTTAATGCAACTTACTTGCAATAAACAAATATACTGCTATTATGTTAACGCAACTTACTTGCATTAACAATATTCTGCTTCTTTACGGGATTGCCATGAGCACTACAAATATCGATCAACGCCTTCCCGTGACCGTGTTATCTGGATTCTTGGGGGCTGGAAAAACCACCTTATTAAACCAAGTGCTCGCTAATCGCGAGGGTCTGAAGGTCGCGCTGATCGTCAATGATATGAGTGAGCTCAATATTGATGCCTCGCTGGTGCAAAAAGGAATGGCTAATGCTGGCGCTCAATTATCAAGAACTGAAGAAAAGCTTATTGAAATGAGCAACGGCTGTATCTGCTGTACCTTGCGAGAGGACTTACTCATTGAAGTCGGAAAGTTAGCTAAAGAAAAGCGTTTTGATTACCTGCTGATTGAATCAACGGGGATAGCTGAACCAATGCCAGTAGCTGCCACATTTGAATTTAGAGATGAAAACGATGATTCGCTAGAGGATGTTGCGCGGCTAGATACGATGGTAACCGTAGTAGATGCGGTTAATTTGTTTAATGATTTTCATTCAGAAGAGGCCTTATCCGATCGTGGTCAAGTTGCTGATGAGGAGGACAATCGCAGTTTGGCGAGCCTTCTAACCGAGCAAATTGAGTTTGCTAATGTCATTGTGATTAGCAAAACAGATTTAGTAGATGCTGAGCAACTTGCCTTGGTGACTTCGGTAGTCAAGTCCCTCAATCCCACAGCTGAAATTGTGCTCTCCCAAAAAGGTAATGTGCCTTTGAATAAGATTTTAGGGACACATTTATTTGATTTTGAGAAGGCGAGCGCAATGCCTGGATGGGTTCGTGAGCTAGAGGGTAACCATACGCCTGAGACTGAGGAATATGGCATCAATAGCTTTATCTACACCTCCAGAAAGCCTTTTCATCCGGTTCGGTTTGCTAAGTTTCTAGATATGAATTTCTCTAATGTCTTAAGAGCAAAGGGCTATGTTTGGCTTGCAAGCCGCCCTCAATGGGCGATTGCCTACTCTAGAGCTGGCAACACTGCCAATATTGAACCGGTAGGCTATTGGTGGGCAGCTACAAGCAAACAGAAATGGCCTGCAGTTGGTGAGGAGGAGCGCAACCTCATTGAGGCTAACTGGGAAGAGCCTTATGGCGATAGAGTCAATGAAATTGTCTTTATTGGGCGCAAAATTGATCGATCTTCAATTGAGGCCATGTTGCAATCGTGTGAGTTAAATCCCCAAGAGATCGGCCTAAGTCCGGATTACTGGAGCAGTTTTGTAGATTCGTTCCCAATATGGAATCGAATCAATAACTAATTACTGAATAAAATACCAATGTTATATACATTTCTAGCATGTTTAGTTGGCGGCATTTTGAGCATCTTAGTTGCAGCTATATTTGCCTTCAGAATAAGCGCATTGTGGTTACATAGATGGGTTGCTTTCTCTGCAGGTGTCATGCTTGCAAGTACCTTCTTTAATATCTTGCCAGAGGTCTATGAATTGGCTCCAAACCAATTGCATGAACTCCTTGGAGTTTTATTGCTTGGAATATTGGCCTTCTTTTTCTTAGAGAAGATGTCCATTTGGCGACATAGCCATGGTCCAGATGGTGATAAATCTAATCTGGCTGCTCCAGTTGTCTGGAATATTCTTATTGGTGATGCATTCCATAATTTTGTAGATGGAATTTTGATTGCTGCTGCATTTTTGGCAGATCCTTGGTTGGGACTTACAACGACCATAGCTGTTATTGCTCATGAAATTCCTCAAGAGCTTGGCGATTTTGTTGTTTTGTTGCATGCGGGCCTTAGCAAAAGAAAAGCTTTTGTATTCAACGCATTTTCCAGTATGGCGTCAGTTCTTGGCGGCGTTTTGGGCTACTTGGCTTTAGAGAAATTGCAGATATATATTCCCTATGTCTTAATGATCTCGGCAGCCAGTTTTTTATACATAGCATTAACAGATTTATTCCCTGTAATGCATAAGACCCATCAACATGAAAGCGCTCTCATGCAAGCTGGATTTATGATGACAGGGGTAGGAATGACTTTTTTAATTGGCCATGCTCTGCACTAATAAAAATATTAAGATGAGGTGCTGTAATTCTCTATAGTTGGGGGCTCTAAGCTAGCGACAGAAGTTGTAATATATTCATGAAACGGCTGTGTTTAGATTTCATTTATTACAGGTTATTAATATGCGTCTACGTAATCTCTATTTGTCTCCCTTGATCATGATTCTTGCCTCATGTGCAACTCAATCAGGCTTGTGGGTTAAGCCTGATGTGACTCCTCTGCAATTTAATCAGGATAACTACACCTGTCTTCAAGAGTCGCAACAACCCTATGGCTTCAATCAAGGTGGTTTTGGCTGGGGTCCTGGATGGGGAGGATATAACGGCTACTCCGGAGTCCAAACAAATCAAGAGTTGTATTCAGCATGTATGAAGGCGCGTGGATATAGTTGGCAGCCTGATAAAGTGCTGGGTCAATAAGGCTTCTATTTCTTTGACGGAGGGATTGCTCTGCCATAGTCTGCTTTGGGTCTTGATTTCAACCCGTCAATGCAACAGATTGGGCAAAATGAACCGCCCCGGCTTTAATGGAGGCTCTAACTTTTGAGAAGATAGAGTCATGAACAGCAAATCTAGTAAGTTTTCCCCTGAAGTACGCAAACGCACCGTTCAAATGGTTTTAGATCACCGTGGTG